>SVRE01000081.1 GCA_015065005.1 Oscillospiraceae bacterium | reverse complement strand
ACTAAACTTGTCCTCATTTACTGCTCTTTTTATCATTTTATCAACCACTAAGCTATTATCAAGGTTAGTGGAGCCCGGCATACCGCCCGGCAAAATTATCATATCAAAGGGGCTATTTAAATCAAGCTCGTTTTCCAAAATATCACAGGTAACGGGGATTTTGTGGGACCCGTTTGCTATTTTTCCGCTAACTCCAACGGTTGTAACACTAACACCTGCGCGCCTTAAAAAGTCAAGGACGCAAAGAGCTTCAATCTCTTCAAAGCCGTCTGCCAAAAACAAATATACCATTATAGCTTACCCACTTCCTTGTAAATTTCCTCTGCAATATCCTCACGTGTGCGGATAATGTCACCGTTATAGCATTTAATCTGCTTCCATCCTAATTTTTTGCAAGAATATAAGGCAGCCTCATAGCACTTAGCCATATATTCCGTATCCTTTTCGTGAATGTCCATTTTCTGCCCTGTTGAATCACTCCTGCTCTTAACCAAGGACAGGGAAAGGCGGGGCGGCAATTCAAGGTACAAAACCAGGTCAGGCTCAGGCAAGCCAAGCTTTGAAAACTCAAAGTCCCAAAGCCACTTTAAAAAATCCTCCCACTCACTCTCGGGCAATTTAGATAGCTGATGCACCGCATTTGCAGTTGTATATCTGTTTGCCACAACATAGGTGTCGGGGTCTAAAATGTCCTTTTTCCAGTCGGTTACGTAGCTTATATACCTGTCAGAGCCGAAAAACATAGATGCAGCATATGCATTTGTGTCCGAGGGCTTATCCCCCAGCTTGCCGTCAAGATACATTCTTACAAACAGGGAGCTGTCATTTTCATACATTGGAAAGGACAAAACACGCACGCGCTTACCTTCACTTTGAAGCCTTTGTACAAGTATTTCGCTTTGCGTACCCTTGCCGCTACCGTCAAGACCGTCTATTGCTATAAATTTTCCCATTATTCATCATTCCTTCTCATCATTAGCTCTTGATAATCCTCTTTTGTTATCAAGACGTCACGTGGCTTAGGCCCGTTTGCCTCACCAATATAGCCACATTCCTCCATTTGGTCAATTACCCTTGATGCGCGCTGGAAGCCTAAGCTCAGCTTTCTCATCAAAAGTGAGGATGAAATTTTACCAAGCTCAACGGCTAAGCCAAGGGCATTGTAAAACTCGGGGTCGAATGCGCCGTTATCGCCGCCTTCTTCACCCTCTCCCACGTCCTTATCGTTCTTTGCCAGCTTTGCCGCATTGTTATCAATTTGGTGCATAACCTCTTCATCATAATTCGCAGGGCCGCTTTCCTTCCAATAATCAATAACGTCCTGTATTTCATCAACGCTTACGTATGCGCCCTGTACACGCACAGGGGCTAAAGCGCCAACAAGCTTAACAAGCATATCGCCCTTGGAAACAAGCTTTTCAGCACCTACCTCATCAAGAATTGTCCTGGAGTCAACCTGTGACGGTACTCTGAAGGCAATACGTGACGGAATATTATTTTTAATAAGACCTGTAAGCACGTCAACAGACGGACGCTGTGTACCGATAATAATATGAATACCTGCGGCACGTGCCTTTTGTGTAAGACGGGTTATATGACCCTCAATATCGGGCACTGCCATTTTCAAGTCTGCAAGCTCATCAATAACGATAACGATACGCGCCATTTTTTCCGCATTATAGCCCTTTTCAACTCTTTCGTTAAACTCCTTGATGTTACGAACGCCTGCCTCCTCAATGGAAATAAAGCGGTTTTCCATCTCAGTAACCGCCCACTGCAGCGCGCCCAAGGATTTCTTAGGCTCACAAACAACAGGCACTAAAAGATGTGGGATACCGTTGTAGTTAGAAAGCTCAACACGCTTAGGGTCAATGAGAATAAGCCTTACCTCATCCGGCTTTGCCTTATAAAGAAGGCTGACAAGCAAGGAGTTAATACAAACAGACTTACCCATACCCGTAGCACCCGCAACAAGCAGGTGGGGTGTGCTTTCAATATCAACATAAATATTTTCGCCTGCAATGCTCTTACCAAGACCGCAGGTCAGCTTGCTCGGTGCGCGGCTGAACCGTGCATCCTCAAGTAAGTCACGCAAATAAACAAAGCTGATTGTCCTGTTTGGCACCTCAATACCTATTGCATTTTTGCCGGGGATAGGACACTCAATCCTTATACCCTTAGCCGCCAGATTCAAGGCAATATCATCTACAAGGCCTTCAATGGTACGAACGCGCACGCCTTTATCGGGCTGAAGCTCATACCTTGTAATTGTAGGTCCTCTTGTTACGTCAACTATTCTTGTTGGTGCCTTAAAATCCTTTAAGGTTTCAACAATAATCTTTGCATTTTCCTGCAGCTCCTGCCTTACATCCTCAGAATTACTGTTGTCAGGCTGGGATTTTAAGAAATACAGTGGGGGGAGTGTATAATTTACCTTAGGCGCCTTTGTTATTTTCGGCTCCTTTTCTACCTTTACAGGCTCAGTAATCTGCTCGCTTAAAACATCAAGCCCCTCTTCCTTCTTACTGGATGCCTTTTCCAAAAGCTCCTCTGAAATATATGAAATTTCCTCTTTTTCATTATCCTCTACAGCATCATTTTCCTCAGCTTCGCTATAGGAATCATTTTTAGAAAGCTCAAATGTTATTGTACCGTCAATTTCATCATTTTCATACTTGGATGCAGAAACAGTAAGGTCACGCTCCTCTTCATCATCCTCTTCCTCATCATAGGGCTGAAGCTGGCTTGGAATACCGCAAATTTCAGCATTGATTTTGCTTACATCAAGCTCCTCGTAGTCAAGCTCCTCCTCTTCCTCATCCCCACAGTCAACCAGGAATTTCTTTGTGGTATCAAGGTACGCCTCCTGTATGCCCTCAACCTCTAAGCTGTCATCCTCCTCGTAAATAGCGATTTTCCTTGGGCTGATGCGCTTAATCTTGTCCTCACGCGGTTCATTTTGTGCAATTGGCTTTTTATTCCTTTCAGCTATGTCACCCTTGAACCCTTGCCTGCCCTTTTGCTCCTCTTGCTCTTTTTTGCTCTTTTTCATTGAGCGGATCATATAAGCAGGGGTAATATTGAACATTTGAAGTAATGTAAATATCAAAACAAATGCAACGGCAATAGCGCCCCAGATAACACCAATCCTTTTCACAAGAATACCAACCATGCCGCCAACAACACCGCCGCCTATGGACTGCTGACCGAGTGCCCAAAAGGCAGACACATCAAAGGCATCAAGCTGCGGGTTTGATCCAACCTGGAACAAATATTGCATTGTGGAAAAGCCAATCAGAGAAACTATGGAGCAAACAACACGCCTTGGACATATCCCCTTCTTGATATCATAATGCCACATAATTGCGTGGTAAACCAAAAATATGGGCAAAAAGTAGCTTGCAAAATTAGCAAAGATGCCAAACAGCACCTTTTCCGTAAGGCCATTACCCGCCAGGCCCAGCATTGATGACAAAATAATTGCCGCAAGCACGGCAAGAATATATGGCATAAGCATATTTAAAACCTTAACAAAGGAAGATAATTTTTTATTATTTTTGTTGTTCTTACTATTCTTTTTCTTCTTGTTCTTCATCATTCTATCCTTTCTGACAAATTATAACAGTTGTAAATCATAATGTTAGTATAATACTAAATGTACGTATAATTATATAATAACAGAAAAAAATTGAAAAAACAATAGATTTTTGGCAAAAGTAAAAAATTTTTTAAGGGGGATTTATGGTTAAGTTTTTTTCCTCTCATAAATTGGGTTTTTTGGCTGTTTTTTCCGCACTTTCCTTCCTTGCCGGGGGAATAAACGGCTTTTTGGGAACGGGCGGCGGAATCATTTTTGTGTACGCCCTTTCGCTGATTACAGACAATGAAAAAAAGGATAACTTTGCTCAAACTCTTTGTGCCACAATTCCAATCTCGTTAATTGCACTTTTTAATTATGCAAGAGCAGGCGCGGTTGACTATGAATTGATAAAGCAGATTTGGCTGCCCTGCGCCATAGGCGGTATTTTGGGTGCTTTTTTGGTTGAGCGCTTACAGCTTTCTTGGCTGAAGGGAATTTTTGCAATTTTGGTAATTTACTCGGGGACGTGTATGATTTTTGGGTGATTTTATGAAATTTTTGGCTGTTTTTCTAATCTCCGCACTGATGGGAATGGGCGTTGGCGGCGGAGGACTTTTTGTAATTTATTTGACCCTGTGCTTAGGCTATGAGCAAATGATGGCGCAGGGGACTAACCTTTTGTTTTTTATAATTGCGGGGGCCTTTTCTCTTTTCTACCATTTCAAGAAAAGGCATATTATTTGGTGGCAGGCTGCCATAATGATTATTTTCGGCACGGTGGGCAGTATTCTTTTTTCAAAATTAGCCCTTGTCCTCGACCCCAAATATCCTAAAATAGCCTTAGGTATTCTGCTTGTGACAAGCGGATTGATTACCTTATTTAATATTATTAAGAAGGCGAAGGGAAAAAATTTCAAAAAAACTCTTTACAAATAGAAATCTTTGTGTTATAATACCACACGAGCGCCAATACCGAGCTTGCGGATTACCGCCCAATAGGGCATTCACCGAGACCGCTTGCACAGTATTTGGGCTTAATAAAATTATGAGGTGAAGAAAATGAACAAGAACGAAATCATTGCACAGTATGCAACACACGAGGGTGACACAGGTTCTCCTGAAGTACAAATCGCTCTTCTTACAAGCCGTATCAACAACTTGAACGAGCATTTGAAGAAGAATGCAAACGACCACCACAGCAGAAGAGGTCTTCTTAAGATGGTTGGTCACAGACGTAACCTTCTTGGCTACCTCCAAAAGGTTGACATCGAAAGATACCGTGCTATTATCGACAAGCTTGGCTTGAGAAAGTAAGAAAAAATAAACCCGCAGGGTGAAAACTTGGCTGTGCAAAAACCTTGCACAGCCAATATTTCTTTTTAAATTTTCAAGTAAGTTTACCACCCACCCCTTAGCCTTTATAGCTTGGCTTTGTGGATTACACAGTTCAATTGCGTGACGAGATAGCAGTTAACCAAGAATCAAATTTCTTTGGTGTTTGGTTAAATGCTATGTCCTCTCACGCTGAAATTATATTAATTTTCTATTTAGGAGGAATTTTAAAATGGCAAAAATGTTTTCTGAAAAGATTTTTGACAACTACAAGGTTTACGAGTATGACCTTTGCGGCAGAAAGCTTGTAGTTGAAAACGGCAAGATGGCAGGTCTTGCTAACGGTAGCGTTCTTATCCGCTACGGTGAAACTGTACTTCTCTGCTGTGCAACCGCTTCTCCTGCCCCACGTGAGGGTATTGACTTTTTACCCCTTTCCGTTGACTATGAGGAAAGAATGTATGCAGTTGGCAAAATCCCCGGCGGTTACTTAAAGAGAGAGGGTAAGCCTTCCGAAAAGGCTGTTCTTACAGGCCGTGTTATTGACCGTCCTATCCGCCCTTTGTTCCCTAAGGATTTAAGAAATGATGTTAACCTTTCCTTAACTGTACTCTCAGTTGACCCTGATTGCTCACCTGAAATCACAGCTATGATTGGTGCTTCCATTGCTCTTTCTATCTCTGACATTCCGTGGAATGGCCCTATTGGCGGTCTTTTCGTTGGTATGGTTGACGGCAAGATTGTTCTTAACCCAACAGCTGAGGAAAGAAAGAACTCTATCCTTGAGCTTACTGTTGCAGCTTCTGAAAAGAAGGTTGTTATGATTGAGGCAGGCGCTAAGGAAGTTAGTGATGAGGATATGTACAACGCTATTATGCTTGCACATGAGGAAATCAAGAAGCTCATTAAGTTTATAAACGGAATTGTTGAAGAGGTTGGTAAGCCTAAGTTTGCTTATCCTTCCTGTGAGCTTGACCACGATATGTTTGACGAAATCTTTGCTTTCTGTGAAAAGGACGTTATGGAAGCCCTTGACACAGACGACAAGAACGTTCGTGATGCTAAGATGCAGCCAATTATCGAAAATATCGTTGCTACCTTTGAAGAAAAGTACGAGGATATTAAGACAATTATCGGCGAGCTTATCTATAAGATTCAAAAGAAGATTGTAAGAAGATGGTTGCTTAACGACAAGAAGCGTGTTGACGGCCGTGGTATGAACGATATCCGTCCTTTAACTGCTGAGGTTGGTATGTTTAAGAGAGTTCACGGTAGCGGTATGTTCACCCGTGGACAGACACAGGTTATGACATTGGCTACTCTCGGTCCAATTTCTGATTCCCAGATGCTTGACGGCCTTGATGAAGAAACAGAAAAGAGATATATGCACCACTACAATATGCCCGGCTACTCCACAGGTGAGGCTAAGGCTTCAAGAACTCCCGGCAGACGTGAAATCGGCCACGGTGCTTTGGCAGAGCGTTCTCTCGTTCCTGTTCTTCCTTCCGTTGAAGAGTTCCCATATGCAATCCGTCTTGTTTCCGAGGTTATTTCCTCTAACGGTTCTACATCACAGGCTTCTGTTTGCGGTTCCACCCTTGCACTTATGGATGCAGGTGTTCCGATTAAGGCTCCTGTTGCAGGTATTTCCTGCGGTCTTATCACCGCTGAGGACGGCTCTTGGGACACTATGATTGATATCCAGGGTCTTGAGGACTTCTATGGAGACATGGACTTTAAGGTTGCAGGTACACACAAGGGTATCACATCTATCCAGATGGACTTGAAGATTGACGGTCTTACACCTGAAATTATCAAGAGAGCATTTGAGCAGACACATAAAGGCCGTGACCAGATTATTGATGAGGTTATCTTGAAGGCTATCGAGGCT
>SVRE01000080.1 GCA_015065005.1 Oscillospiraceae bacterium | reverse complement strand
CATTAGAATAACCCGGAATTTCTGCTTTTGTAGGCGGTATTGCGGGTTATTCTAATGGCGAAATTGACAAAGTGGTTAATGAAGGCGTGGTAGAGAGCTTTGCACAGTCAAACTCAATGTCCTTCTTTGCGGATGCATATGCAGAAGGAATAGCAACACTTTCTGAAAACGGTGAGGCGACAAACTATAATAGCAAAACAGTAGCATCAGCGGTTGCAATTTCCGCAAACGCCTTGAACGATGAAAATGCAAACGAATGTACAAACGGCTTAAATGGAGAAGATTCAATTACTGATATTAACGAATACTGGGCAAACAGCCAGCTTGCGATTAATGCGGTGAATAAAACCGAATATTTAACAAATGACGGATTTGATAAATCTTCTCTTGAAATGTCTTTGAATGGCACACGTGTTACCGCTTATGATGTAAGATATAATTTCTATGAAGCGGGTACATCTACAGTTACCATAATTTATGAAAAGAACGGAAATACATTTGAGCGTTATCTTCCTGTAATAGTTTCTGATGCTGTTATTGAAAGCATTGATATTGAAACAAATCCTAAAGTTGAATTTGTAAAAGGTGATGAGTTTACTTACCAAGGTCTTTGTGTTAAGTTAATCTATGACAACGGTACACATAAGCTAATTCCATCAAAGGATGTAACCGTATCAGTTCCTAATATGAATATAGTGGGAGAACAAACAATCACGGTATCATATACTCTTGAAGACGGTGCATGCTTTACTGATACGTATACTATAAATATTTCTTCGGTTAAGGTTACAGAAATTCAAATTGATCATGCACCCGAAAAGCTTGTATATTGGCAGGGTGAAAGCCTTAACGTAAACGGAATGGTTATAGAAAAGGTGATGAATAACGGCGCAACCGAGCAGATCAGCATTAACAATCCATTGCTTAGATTCGAGTATGATTTCTCGGCGGCAGGCAACCAAACAGTAACCGTTTGGTACGATACCTTTAGCGTAAGCTTTGATTGTACGGTTAAGAAAGTAGAGGTTGTGGGTATTGAGGTTATACGTTCTCCTTATAAGACTACATACGTTCAGGGCGCTGATCTTGTAGCAGATGGCTTGAATGTACAGCTGAATTTCAACAATGGTGCTACAAGTGTAATTGACGGTAGCGATAGCTCACTGTCATACATTTATGATTTTTCTGCAGTAGGTACACGTACAGTAACCGTAAAATACGGTGTTTATACAGATACATTTGATTGTGAAATTGGCTCATTTGATGATTATTTACAAACTCTTACAAAGGTGGTTGTAGATACAACAAGTGCTTGCGCAGGACAGACCTTTACTGTTGACATTAAGCTTGAAAATAATGCGGGAATTTTGGCAGCAGCATTGACAGTTAACTGCGATCCTATGCTCACATTAGTCGATGCACAGGCGGGAGATGCACTTTCATCATTGACCCTTACAAAGCCCGGCAGCTATACATCATCGAGTACATTTGCTTGGGACGGAATTAATAATGCGGATGCTTCAAACGGAACACTTTTGACCCTCACCTTCGTTCTTTCTGAGGAAGCGGTTAAGGGTGAAAGCTATGACATTTCTGTTTCTTATGAAAGCGGAAATGTTATCAATAGTGATTTTGACAATGTAGAGCTTAACACAGTAAGCGGAAGCGTTACCGCGATTGACTATATCCCCGGCGATTTGAACGGTGATGGAACAATCAACATGGCGGATGTTGTAAATCTAAGACGTTATATAGTTGGCGGATACGACCTTAGCATCAATCTTGAAGCGGCGGATGTTAATGATGACGGAACAGTTAATATGGCAGACGTTGTTTTGATTAGACGTTATGTTGTTGGTGGATATGGCGTTGTGCTAAAATAACCTAAACAAAAAAACAATCGTGCTTTTGCACGATTGTTTTTTTGTTTATTAAAGCACCTCAGTCGCTTTCTTTTCAACGGCTAAGCCTGCCTTGTAGTCTTTCATAAATGCGGCGAACTTTGCCTTTTCCTCGCTGCTTGCGGAAACGGTTTCCTTTTCGGTGCTTGCAAAGAGGTTATCAAGGAAGCATTCAAGGGTAGTATCATTGCAAATCCTGTAAAGTGCCAAAACTGCAACGCCCCAAGCGCCGCCCTCGCCTGCGTTTTTCATAGTGGTGATTGGTGCGCCCAAAGCCGCGCTCATTGCGTTTGCGCCGATAAACGGTGTTTTAAAGAAGCCACCGTGGCCGCACATATCGTCAATTTGCACCTTTTCCTCAGCCAAAATTTCCATACCGATGCTCATAGCGCCAAGGGCAGAGTAGAGCTGCATTTGCATAAAGTTTGCAAGGGTTAATTTTCCGCTTGGCTTACGCGCAACAAGTGGAATACCGCTTTCCATACCAACAATAGGCTCACCGGAAAGGAAGTTATAGCCAACCAAGCCGCCAACGTCACTATCGCTTTGCGCGGAAATTTCGTAAAGCTTGTCAAAAAGCTGTCCCTTTTTAATGGAACCGCCTGCAAGCTCAATAACCTCATTAAACAGGCTTGCCCAAGCATTGATTTCAGATGTAAAGTTGTTTGCGTGTACCATAGCAACAGGCGCGCCAGACGGTGTTGCAACAACGTCAATTGATGTGTTTACCTTGGAAAGTGGCTTTTCAAGCACTACCATAGCAAAGGCAGATGTACCGGCAGACACGTTACCTGTACGTACCTTAACCGCGTTTGTAGCAACCATACCTGTGCCTGCATCTCCCTCAGGTGGGCAGAGAGGACAGCCTGCCTTTAGCTTGCCTGTTGGGTCAAGGAGCAAAGCACCCTTTTCTGTTAAGCAGCCTGCATCCCCACCTGCTGAAACAGCCCTTGGCAAAAGCGCCCTTAAGTCTTTATCAACTCCGTTTTTCTTAAGCAAGGAGTTGTAAATTTCTATCTTGTCCCCGTCATAGTCATTATCTTTAACAGGCACCATGCCTGCCGCATCTCCTATACCAAGAACCTTTTCCCCTGTAAGCATCCAATGTACATAGCCTGCCAAGGTGGTTAAGAAGGTAACATCCTTTACGTGCTCTTCCTTATTAAGCACCGCCTGGTAAAAATGGGAGCCGCTCCAGCGCTGTGGCATATTAAAATCAAGTGCCACTGTCAATTCATCAGCTGCCTGTGCTGTTGTTGTATTTCTCCAGGTTCTGAAGGGAACGAGCAATTTATCATCCTTATCAAAAGCCAAATAACCGTGCATCATTGCGGAAATACCAATAGAGTCAAGGGACTCAATGGGCGCACCGTAATTTTTGCAAAGGTCAGCAAAGGAGCTTTGGAGCCCTGTCCAAACATCCTCTAAGGAATATGTCCAAAAGCCGTTTTCCAGCTTGTTTTCCCATTCGTGGGAGCCCTGTGCGATAACAGATGCGCTTTCGTCAATCAAAACCGATTTAATTCTTGTTGAGCCAAGCTCAATACCCAATATCTTTTTCATATTTACCTCCAAAAATAAGCTATGCCACACTAGCATAACTATTTTACCATATTCTGTTTCACATTTCAATATCAAAAGAAAAAAGAAGAAAGGCAGATTGGAATAGCTGACAAAAAATAAAACAGGCTCAGAGGGAGCCTGTTTTATTTTTTTGGTTTATTCGTAATCATCAGGAATATCAACTGAGGAGTATCTTGACCAGCCAAGGGCAGGTCTGAAGCCCCAGATAACGTCACGTGCCTTTTTGTTGCCTGCACCGTATGTAACGGTATTGTCCCAGGCTGCGGGGTTAACCTTTGCGGTGCCTTCACTGTATAGCTTAATGTTCAAGCCTGTACAGTTTTCAAAGGCGTACTCGCCGATATAGGTAATCGTTGTAGGGATATACATAGTTACAAAGCCTGACTGGTAGTTAGCATACTTGGAAGCGGAGAAGAGCTTGCCAAAATCGCTGAATGCACGGGCGCTGATGGAGGTTACCCTGTATCCCTCATATGTATAAGGAATATACAAGCCGTTTAAAAGGCTGCTGTTGAGGGTAGCGTTCAAGCCGATAACGCTGAGCTGACCGCCGTTTAACTGATAAATAAAGCCCTGCTTATCAGTAAAGGTTTTTGTGTTATCCTCTTGCATCTGGTTATAGCTTATACCCGTAACAGTGTCGCTAATTCCAACATTTTGGATGTATTTTACAACTGTTCCGTTATAGATGTAAGCGGAAATAGAAAGCTTTACATCCTTTAGTTCATCAGTAACAGAGGTTAAAATAACATCATAGAATACAGTGCTATAGTTATTCAATGGAACCTTGATAACCTTGCCGCTTTCAAGCGCAATGGCATTACCGCAAGAGTCAAGTGGGTTTTTACCGTCAAGTGAATCAAATGGAGCAATCACCATACCGATGTCGGTTGTGTTGCCGGAGAAATCCTCATAATCCTCAAGCGCCCGGTGATTAACGTTGTAGCCAACAGCCACGCCCTGCGGACCCAAGGAATAGCCCTTGAATGTAAATATATTTTCCATCATATAGTCGTAATTTTCATCACTTGAGCCTGTAGCTCCAACAAGCGCAGCAAGCATTGCTGCCATTATTACGATTAAGGCAAAGGTTAAAAAAAGCTTTTTCTTCATATTTTATCTCCTTCTTGTAAACTGATTTCAGTATAACATTTTTTACCTTTAAAGTCAATAATAATAAAAACATAATAGGCAAAGGAAAGGAAAAAACTATGTAATATGCCAAGAATATTGACAAAAACAAGGGCATAGATGGACGTAAATCACAAATGTGTGATTTTGCACTGCTATATTTTTGTATCGCATTGACATAGGCGTACTTTTTTGCTATAATGTATATAATAAACGCGTTGTAAAAGGCGCGTTTAATACGGAGCTTTTGCGATTTAGGAGGAACAGATGAGTGACTGTAAAGCAAGGGTTGTGATTGTGGGCGCGGCAGGTCACGCCAAGGTAATCGCTGACATAGTGCGCAAAAACGGTGATTTTGTTGTCGGCTTTTTGGATGACGATGTTGAAAAAACAGGCAAACCGTTTTTAGGCTCAACCGTGCTTGGCGTAAGCGCGGACTATGTAAAGTATGCAAAGGATTGCATGTTTATTGTTGCACTTGGGGTCAGCGAGGTGAGAAAACGTATTTCCACAATGATTCAAGGCCCATTTTACACAGCTATCCATCCTTCTGCCATAATAGGTCCGGGTGTTGAAATCGGTGAAGGAAGCTGCGTAATGGCAGGCGCTATTATAAATCCTTATTCAAGGGTTGGGGCGCATGCTATTATTAACACAGGTGCGATTTTGGAGCACGATTGCACTGTGGGAGATTATTCTCACCTGTGTCCACACAGTACCGTATGCGGTGAATCCAGGATTGGAAACGAGGTTTGGATTGGCGCAGGCTGTACGGTTATACATGACATGACCGTGTGTGATGGCGTTACATTGGGCGCAGGCGCAGTGGTTGTAAGGAATTTGCTGGAGCCGGGCACTTATGTTGGGGCGCCGGCAAGAAAAATAAAATAAACAGTATTAAATTAAGTACATAAGATAGAGGTGAATTTAGTGTATAAGCACTTTTTTAAACGCTTTTTTGACATATTATTATCCGGACTTGCCTTGATTATATTAAGCCCCATAATGCTTATTATAGCCTTATCGGTATGGATTTTTATGGGCTCGCCAATCTTGTTTAAGCAAGCGCGCACAACCAAGGACGGAAGGATTTTTTACATAAAAAAATTCAGAACAATGAAGGACACGCGGGACAAGGACGGAAACCTGCTTTCCGAGGAGGAAAGAAAGTGCAAATTCGGTAACTTTTTAAGGGGAACCAGCTTGGATGAGCTGCCTGAGCTTTGGAATATTTTTGTGGGAGATATGTCAATTATCGGACCGCGCCCCCT
The DNA here is from genome assembly GCA_015065005.1 of Oscillospiraceae bacterium. GTDB lineage: Bacteria > Bacillota > Clostridia > Oscillospirales > CAG-272 > RGIG2000. Next base: position 916 of record SVRE01000080.1, on the reverse strand, counting down.
TCACGCAGATTATATGCCATATTATAAGGACAGTGAAAAGGACAGAAATACAGTGCGCGGCGGATTGGTGCCGCCCGAGGTTTTGACAAAAAATCTTACACCGTCCTGGGATGAGCAGCTTGATATTGAGGGTCAATATGCAAGAAACCTGACCTTTATTCTTGATTTGAAGATTTTCTTTGCCACCTTTGTTGTTCTGTTCAAAAGAATGAAGGATGATTACGGTGAATATGTAAGACCCACCCTGATTGAGGAAAGGGAACAGGCAATGGAAGAAAAAGAAGCTGTTGAAAAAGAAACAGTTGAAAAAGGAGAGGAGCTTAACGTATGAGTAGAATTCTGGTAGTAGCGGCACATCCTGATGATGAGGTGCTTGGCGTTGGCGCTACAATAAAAAAGCTTTCAAGAGAACACGATGTTTACATATTGATTGTTACAGAAGGATGTTCCTCTCAATATCGCGGACAGGATGTGGAGCAGATAATCGCAGATAAAAAGGTGATGGCAAAAAAAGCGGCGGAAATTATGGGCGCTAAGGGTGTATTGTTCGGTGATTTGCCCGATATGCGCTTAGACACAGTACCTCATACAGAGGTTAATGCTGTTATTGAACGTGCAGTGGATGAAATTCAGCCGGAAATTGTATTTACACATCACTACGGAGACGTTAATTTGGACCACCAGATGTGCTACAAATCAACAATGGTTGCCACAAGACCGTCTGTAGGCTCTTGTGTTAAGAAGATATACACTTATGAAGTACTATCTGCAACAGAGTGGCAAAGCTCAACCGCTGCCCACGTATTTATCCCCAATACCTATGTTGAGGTGGATGAGGAAATGCTCAGGGCAAAAAAAGAAGCAATGCGCACATATGCTATGGAATTCAGGAAGTACCCACACACTCAAGTGCTGA
>SVRE01000079.1 GCA_015065005.1 Oscillospiraceae bacterium | reverse complement strand
AATCAGTGCGGCATGGCTGTTGTAAACCATTCGAAAGAGGCAGAGTTAAATACAAATATTTTTTATGTAAGCTATGCTGAAAAAGGCACAAAAACAGTAAAATGCACGAACGAGGGCTGCACGTACTCAGCAACAGAAGAAATGCCTGCACTTTTTATATGCCTTGGCTATTCAGCTCCCGAAAACGGCACAGGCGGAATTGCAATTGGCTTTACTGTAAACAATGAAGCTATTGCAGAATATGAAGAAGTAACTGGTAAAACCTTAAAATACGGTGTATTTGCAGTATTACAAGACAGACTTGGTAATAATGATGTATTTGCAGATGACGGCACAGCAGCAGAGGGTGTTATCAATGCTGAAATTACAAATTATGAATTTGCAGCATTTGAGCTTAAAATAGTTGGCTTTGCAGACACACAAAAGGATACAAAGCTGGCAATGGGTGCATATGTAGCTGTAACAGATGGCAAAACAACAGAATATTCATATATGCAGGGTGGCGAACCTAACGAAAATGAAAAATATTGCTTCGTATCATATAACGATATTGTAAAATAACCAACGAATGCAGAGGTAGTACAATGAAATATGTAACACCAAAATATGAAGTGTCTGTTGTAGAAACAGAAGATATTTTAACTGCTTCGTCGGGTCAAGCTGCTAATTATGAAATTGAGCAAAAAGATGACGGAAGCGGAAATATCTTAATAGATATAGGCAAGCTATTTTTCAGTTAAACAACAGAAAAGCTGTATAGAGTAAAATCTATATGGCTTTTTTCTTTGTCAAAAAACTTTATAAAAGACCCTTTGACAGTTAGGCGTGTGCTTGCATAAAAATAAATCAAATTTTTTCAGCATTAAACAGAAAGCTTCAATAGTTATATTCGGTATTAAAAACCCATTAGAAGCAAGCTTTGCGCATCTGTTGATAACGGTTTTGTTGGTAACACCTAATTTTTTGCTTACTTCGATGGGAACAATCTCATAAATTTGATTTGAAATGAGGAATTTTAAAAATTCCTTTTCCTCTTCGGCTGTAGAAGAATTAAATAAAGCTCCACTATACACATTCTAACTGTGTACTTACTCCACTAAACTCAATCTACATGTGTGAGAAGTTATGCAGGATATGCTATATTGGTGCAAAAATTTAAGAATCATAAAAGGCGATTATCAAAGCGATTTTATTTGCTACTGTTTTATGTGGCAAATAAGTAGCAAATAAAGTAGTAAATAAATGTTGACAATAGTGTAATTTAATATAGTAGTTAGACGCAATGTAGCCACGTTTAACCGCATAGCTAGTTTGAGAGTAGTGTAATTTAATATAGTAGTTAGACCACCGTAGGGGAGGGGTCTGCCCTCCCGTCTGTTTGAGAGTAGTGTAATCCAATAAGTAGGTAAACTCGTTTCGATTGTAATAAGTTCATATTTCGTTTGGCAGAATCACGCCCGCAGAAAAATAACAAAAAAAGCCGACCCTGTGTCGGCTTTTTCTTGTCTTAAAAGAGTCAAAGATGTCTGACAAATCATAGGGAGAAATAATGGGCATTTTCTATTTATTTTGCGTGAATCAAGCCCTCATAATGCTTGACAACTGTATTTATACTATGATAAAATATTAACATCAAATAAACCGAAAAGAGGTATTGAAATGAGCAAGAGAACAAAAGAAATTTTAGCAAATATGACCTTAGAGCAGAAGATTTATCATTTACAGCAAATCACGACTGCTACATTTTTGACAACTAAGGAAAGCAAGTTTGAAATTATAACAGGTCCTGACAGTGCAGTAAAGCTTGACAAGGGCATGGTTTACGATGTTGGCACGTCCCTTAACCTGGTTGGGGCTGAAACTATGATAGATGCTGAGTCCAACTACTTAAAAAACAGCAAGTACAAAATACCTCTTATGATAATGCAGGACGTTATCCACGGCCACCGCACTCTTTACCCAATCAACTTAGCTGTTGCAGGCTCCTTTGACCGTGAGCTTGCTAAGGACCTTGCCCAAATGGCAGCTAAGGAAGCCGCTCTTGACGGAATGAGCGTTACCTTTGCACCAATGGTTGACCTTGTGCGTGACCCCCGTTGGGGACGTGTTATGGAGTCAAGCGGAGAGGACCCATACTTAAACGGTGAAATGGCAAAGGCAACTGTTGAGGGCTACCAGGGCGATATGGGCAAGTACAATATTGCCGCTTGCGTTAAGCACTTTGCCGCATATGGCGCAGCAGAGGCAGGACGTGACTATAACACCGTTGATATAAGTGAGCGCACCTTGCGTGAGTATTATTTGCCTGCCTACAAAAGTGCAGTTGACGCCGGCGTTAAAATGGTTATGACCGCCTTTAACATTGTGGATGGCGTACCCTGTGTCGGAAATAAGCATCTTGTAAAGGAAATTTTGCGTGATGAGTGGGGCTTTGACGGAATTGTAATAAGCGACCACGGCGCATATGAGGAAATGATTGTTCACGGCGCTTGCGAGGACAAAAAGGAGGCTGCCTTCCTTGCTATGGATGCAGGCTGTGATATTGAAATGATGTCAAGCTGTTACGTAGAGCATCTGAAGGAGTTGATTGATGAGGGCAAGGTAACGGTTGAGCAACTTGACAAGGCTGTTCTAAGAATCCTTGATTTGAAGGAAGAGCTTGGCGTTTTGGACAACCCATACCGCAGTGTAAATGTTGAGGAAGCAAAGAAGGTTCAGCTTTCTCCCGAGCATCGCGCCCTTGCACGTAGGGGCGCTGCCGAAAGCGCAGTTCTTTTAAAGAATGATGGAGTGTTGCCATTTAGCAAAAAGGTCGACAGCGTGGCTGTAATTGGTCCGTTGGGAGCCACAGGAGCTATCCACGGTAGCTGGCATTGTGGCGGTAAAATTGAGGAAACCGTCAGCGTATATGATGGCTTAAAGAGCCTTTTGGGCGATAAGGTTAAATATGCTCAAGGCTGTCCTATTGAATATGACGCGGTTGATGAGTCCTTCTTTGATGAGGCTTGCCAGCTTGCAAAAGCAAGTGAATGTGTTGTACTTTGCTTAGGCGAGGATCAGGAATACTCAGGCGAGGGAAATTGCCGTACAAGTATAGATATACCTGAGCTACAGTACAAGCTCCTTGACAGAATTTTGGAAGTAAACAAAAACGTGGCAGTGGCACTCTTTACAGGCAGGCCCTTGGCTATTAGCAGACTTGACAAGACCGCTCCTGCAATACTTAATATGTGGATGCCGGGCACTGAGGGCGGTAATGCTTGTGCAAGCCTGCTCTTTGGTGACGCTGTTCCATCAGGTAAAATTACAATGACCTTCCCGCGCGCTCTTGGTCAATGCCCAATCTATTATAACCATTACACCACAGGCAGACCAAAGGCACAGGAGGATGACGAGAAGTTTGTTCGCTTTACATCCTGCTATTTAGATATGCCAAACAGCCCTCTTTACCCATTTGGCTATGGCTTATCCTATACAAGCTTTGAGTATAGCGACTTTAAATTGAGCAGTAACACAATGAACAGGGGTGACACTCTTGTTGCAAGCGTTAAGGTTAAAAACACAGGCAAGTATAAGGCAAAGGAAGCGGTACAGCTCTACATAAGAGACGTAAAGGGCTCCTGTGTCCGTCCTGTAAAGGAGCTTAAGGGCTTTGAAAAGATAACCCTTGATGTGGGCGAGGAAAAGACAGTTTCCTTTGATATCACCGAGGAAATGCTTAAATATTGGAACCGTGACCTTAAATTTGTTGCCGAAAAGGGTGAGTTCCAGGTGTTCATCGGCAAGGACTCTGCCTGCAAGCCATTTGCAAGCTTTATGCTTATATGATATGCTCTTGAGAAAATAGGTTGCCCTGTGCAAAAGGCGCTGACCAAAAATCTCTTTATCAATAAAACAGCTCCCTCGGATGAGGGAGCTGTTTTGACTGTCAGCTGTATTACTTACCTGCATAAGCCTTTATGGACTCACCGTAGAGGTAAAGTGCCTTTGCAACATCAAGGCTGTTATAGTTTTTCCATAGGTAAGTGTTGATAGAATACTGAAGTGTTCTACCGATTTCTTCACCGTTTACATAAAGCTTAGCGGTGAGCGCTGTGTCATATTGGATAGCAGACAGCTGTTCAAACTCTAAAACATATCTGTCGATCTCTTCATCATAGATAAAGTCCTCATATCCGTATTCGTATTCAACGGACTTGTTTGGATTCAAGGCAGTTGGAACGAAAACCTTAACCGTTACATTTTCAATATTGTCAGAGATAAACTTAAGCTGAACCAAGGTCTGCTCACCAAGCATGAGTGATACCGCCCTCCAGTCAGTTGTGTTAATCCTTGTGCCGGACATCAATTGCTTGTTGCAGGTGTCAGGAATAGTTGTAAATGTAGAAGGAGTCAAGGTGTAGCCTAAATTCTTCACTATTGTGGTAGGAAGCTCATCAGCGGAAACATTAGGATTCAAATACTTCTGTGTTTCAGCACCGAGAACAAGAAGGTCTGAAATAGCGGTCCTTAAGGATGCGCTGATAGTTGACTTCTTAAGCTGGTTTACACAGTATGTAACAACACTGTAATTGCTGTACACAAATCTTTCATATTCGCCGTTTTTGTTAATACCGTAAACATAAGCTACAATATTTTCGTTCATTAAGTGGATTCTTGTGCCATTGAAGTTGAATACATATCTGCCATCTTCAATAGTGTAATCCGCAACCACAGTCTCAGCAAAATTACCAAGCTTGAATACAGCATAAACATTTGTGTATCCCTCGGGAACAATAGCCTTGTAATCAATGGAAATGTTCTTGCTGATTGACAAGCTGATAGCCTTGAACTCAAAGCCATTTCCCTTAAGAACATCGGTTACTGTAACCGCCTGTGGCTCAACTGCAACACCGCCGCAAACAGAGCAAAGGTAGCCCTGTGTATAGCCTGTAACTGTCGGTGTTGGGTTGATAGCAGGTATAATCTCACCGTTGGTATGTGCAAGAGTTGGTATATTCATTGTCTTTACCATGCCGCAGGTCTTACATACCAATTCCTGTAAGCCCTGAGCAGAGCAGGAAGGCTCAGTAATTACAAAGATGTCACAGTTCTCCTCGCCAATGTGTAGGTGCTTTGAGTACGCCCCGTAATCCTTATCGTATAGAGATACATTACTGAAATAATTGAAAATTTCACCGTTTGTAACGTAGGAGCCTGTGGTAGAAATACCTGTTCTTACAAGAACTGTTTCCGCATAGCCGATTAAGTATCCGCAAGCAGATTTAGCTGTAAGGGCAGAGGCAACCGCCTCACTGTCAATGTAAACAACCTTAAGGCTTGTACATTTGTTGAATGCGTAGTTGCTGATAGCTGTAACGCTACTTGGGATAGTAATGCTTGCAAGGCTTGTACAGCCCTCAAACGCGCAAGAACCGATTCGTGTAATTGTTTCAGGAATATTAATGCTTGCAAGGCTTGTGCAACCGTAGAATGTATGGTTCGCAATTCTTGTAACACCGTTTGGAATAACAACCTCGGTCAAGGCGGTACAATCGTAGAATGTCTCGCTTTCAATAGCTGTAACGCTACTTGGGATAGTTATGCTTGCAAGGCTTGTGCAGCCCTTGAACATACCCATAGAAATAGTTTCAAGTCCGTTTGGTAGAGTTACATCGGTTAAGCCTGTGCAGCCTCTGAATACAAAAGCACCCATGCTTGTAACAGTATCAGGAATTACAACCTTAGTTAAGCCTGTACATCCGTAGAAGGAATATACGCCAATAGATGTTATGTTGCTTGGAATAGTAACACTTGCCAAATCCTGGCAGCTTGCAAATGTGTAGCTTATGCTTGAAATGTCGCTTGGCAAGGTAACCTTGGTAACAAGAGAACCGTTCAAGTAAAGCTTCTTTGCATAGTATAGCGGATTTGCTGTAAGGTCGTTGAATGTAATTCTGCACCAAGCATCCAAATCCGTAATGTCAACTCTTGTAAGCGCTGTACAGTTAGTAAATGCAGTTTGTTTCATTGACTTGATGCTTGCAGGCACGCTTATACCTGTAAGGCTGGTACAACCGTAGAATGCATAGCTGTCAAGAGCTGTAACACCCTCTGAAATTACTACATTCTTAAGGGAAGAGCAGTTATAGAAGGTGTATTTAAGTGAAGTAACATCACTTGGAACAACAACGCTTGTAACAGGCACGTCATTCAAATAAAGGTTCTTTGTAAATACCACAGGGTTTGAATACTGGTTAGCAAAGCTTATTCTGCACCAAGCATCCAAATCTGAGATATAAACCTCCATAAGGTTAGAGCAACCGTAGAATGCATCACTGCCTATTTCGGTCAAGCTCTTTGGAATAGATACATATTCAATGCTGTTACAGTTGTAGAAGGCGTAGCCAAGCTTAGTAACACCCTCAGGGATAATCGCCTCTGTTAAAAGCTCACCGTCAAGATACAGGTTTCTTGCATAGTAAAGCGGGTTGGAATAGCGTGTAGCAAAGTCGATTTTGCACCAAGCCTCCGCATCTGAAATGTAAACTCTCTTAAGTGCGGAAGAATTGTAGAACGCATCGTATTTAACAGATGTCAAGCCGCTTGGCATTGTTATGCTTTCAAGCTTTGAACAAGCGGAGAATGCGCCGCCGCCCATAGTTTCAACACTGTTTGGAAGAACAATGCTTGTAAGTGACTTACAACCGCTGAATGCAGAATCGCCAATACTTGTAACACCCTCGGGGATAGTTACATCTGTAAGGCTCTGTAAACCAAAGAACGTATTATTACCAATGCTTGTAACCCCGTCCTCGATTGTAACGGTCTTTATTAGCTTAGCGTAAGAAGAATACCAAGGAACACTGTAGTAAGTGGTCCAATCCATCATATTTCCGCTACCCTTAATTACAAGGATATACATGCCCTCGTTTTCAAGGCCCTCATACAATGTAGCGGTTACACTGTCGCTTGAAGACTTGGAAATATCCCATTTTTCAACGTATGTTTCCGCACCGCAATCGCAGAGGTAGTCCTCATAAACGTGCTCCTCAGTAACTGTAACACCGCACACGCAATTACCTGTATGTGTGTCCCCCTTGTTAACCAA
>SVRE01000012.1 GCA_015065005.1 Oscillospiraceae bacterium | reverse complement strand
ATTTTGAGTGTGCGTTGCTTCTTATTTCATTCTTTTCCATAAAAATTAATCCTCCTGTATTTTAGTAATGCGGTCGCCAAACCACTACTATTATATCAGGAGGCTTAATTTTTGTAAACTTCTCTTGAGCTTGCGTAAAGCTCGCCCGATTTCATTGCAGTTCCTCGCGTCTTTTTCCCCTAGTAGAACTAGGGGTTTTTTCCACGCCTCAAAGGCACCAATAAAAACCATCAAGGAATTTTAACCTTGATGGTTTTTTATTAGCTTATTTCATTTCTTTTAATAGCTTTTCAATGCTTGAAAGCTTTACGCAAAGTGTAAACAGCTCAGTTGCGACAATAAGGTCGGAAAGCGGCGGATAGGACGGTGCAATTCTGATATTAGAATCGTGTGGGTCCTTACCGTATGGGTAGGTAGCACCCGCACCTGTCATTACAACGCCTGCCTTTTTGCACTTAGCAACAATATCCTTGGCACAGCCGTCAAGAGAATCAAAGGAGATGAAATATCCGCCCTTTGGCTTTGTCCATTCGCCAATACCAAGGCCGCCAAGCTCTCTTTCAAGAATTTCAAGCACCGCTTCAAATTTAGGCCTCAAAATATCTGCGTGCTTTCTCATATGCTCTATCATACCGTGAATATCCTTGAAGAAACGAACGTGACGGAGCTGGTTAACCTTATCGTGACCGATGGTCTGAACAGAAAGCTGAGCCTTAATTTCCTCTAAGTTATTATGAGATGATGCAAGGGCAGCAATACCTGAGCCCGGGAAGCTTATCTTTGAGGTGGACGCGAACTTGTAAACAAGGTCAGGGTTGCCTGCGCGCTTACATTCAGCAAGAATTTCCACAAGATTATCCTGCTTATCATCATAAAGATGGTGAATTGTATATGCATTGTCCCAATAAATTCTGAAATCTGACGCCTTTGGCTCAAGACGGGCAAAGCGTCGCACTGTCAAGTCGGAATAAGAATAGCCCTGTGGGTTTGAATACTTTGGCACGCACCAAATACCCTTTATGCTCTCGTCCTCAGCAACAAGCCTTTCAACCATATCCATATCAGGTCCTTCGGGAGTCATAGGAACAGGTATCATTTCAATGCCGAAGTACTGTGTAATCGCAAAGTGCCTGTCATAACCGGGAACAGGGCATAAAAACTTAACCTTATCAAGCTTGGACCAAGGGGTTGAGCCCATAACACCGTGTGACATTGAACGTGCAATAGTGTCATACATTACGTTCAAGCTGGAGTTACCGTAAATAATAATATGATCCGGTGGCACCTCCATCATATCAGCTAAAAGCTCCTGCGCTTCCTTAATACCGTCAAGAACACCGTAGTTACGGCAGTCTGTACCGTCATCACAGGTCATATCACAATCGCTGGACAGAACGTCCATCATACCCATAGACAAGTCAAGCTGTTCAACACATGGCTTGCCACGAGCCATATTGAGCTGTAAATCCTTAGCCTGATATTCCTTATATTTAGCCTTCAGCTCCTTTTGTAAAGCCTCAAGCTCTTCTCTTGTTAATTCGCTATATTTTTTCATATTTTTCCTTTTCGGACGAACAATGTTCGCCCCTACAAATTCGATTTTAATTATGCAAAAGAATGCCGATTTTTCTGATACAATCACGGTGGGAGCAAGCCCCCACCCTACATTGTTAGGGTCACAATCGAGGAGCAACACAGAAATGCGAAGCTAATTTAATTTTAAGTGCCGATTTGGGATTGAAGAAACGAGTAGTTCAAGGCGCACCGCAGGTTGCGGGCGATAATGTACTTGGCGTACATTGAGGTCGCAATCGAGGAGCAACACAGAAATACGAAGTTTATTTAATTCCAAATTAAAATTCTGCAGAGCCTGTTGTACGCGGATAGCTCTCTACATCACGGATGTTTGCAACGCCTGTGATGTACATAATAAGTCTTTCAAAGCCTAAGCCGAAGCCTGCGTGCTTGGTGCCACCGTACTTACGAAGCTCTAAGTACCACCAATAATCCTCTTCGTTCAGGTTGAACTTTTCCATTGCCTTCAAGAGGTAGTCAAGCCTTTCCTCACGCTGAGAGCCGCCGATAAGCTCACCAACGCCCGGAACAAGCATATCCATTGCGGCAACGGTCTTACCGTCATCATTCAAACGCATATAGAATGCCTTAATATCAGCAGGGTAGTCGGTAACGAATACAGGCTTACCGAATACCTCCTCGGTAATATATCTTTCATGCTCTGTCTGAAGGTCGATACCCCATTTAACAGGGTATTCAAACTTCTTGCCGCTCTTTTCAAGAAGCTCAATAGCCTCTGTATAGGTAACGTGGCCGAAATCGTTTTCGATAAGATTTGTCAAGCGGTCAACCAAGGTTGTGTCAACAAACTTATTAAAGAACTCAATCTCAGCAGGGCACTCTTGCATAACATACTTGACAACGTACTTAATCATATCCTCTGCCAAAGCCATATCATCCTTCAAGTCTGCGAAGGCAATTTCAGGCTCCATCATCCAGAACTCAGCCGCGTGACGTGCAGTATTTGAACGTTCAGCACGGAAGGTTGGACCGAAGGTATATACGTTTGCAAAAGCCATAGCATAGGTTTCAGCACTTAACTGACCGGAAACGGTTAAGTTAACGCTCTTGCCAAAGAAATCCTTTGTAAAGTCAATCTTGCCCTCCTCTGTCCTTGGCAAATTATCAAGGTCAAGGGTGGTTAGACGGAACATTTCACCTGCGCCCTCACAGTCACTGCCTGTGATAATTGGGGTATGAACATAAACGAAGTTCCTTTCATTAAAGAACTTATGAATTGCAAATGCGGCAACAGAGCGAACCCTGAACACAGCACTGAACAAATTTGTCCTTGGGCGAAGGTGCGCGATTGTACGCAAATACTCAAGGGTGTGTCTTTTCTTTTGGAGAGGATAATCGGGAGTTGAAGCACCCTCGATTTCGATTTCCTTAGCCTTAACCTCAAACGGTTGCTTTGCCTCAGGGGTCAAAACAAGTGTACCCTTTACGATAAAGGATGTGCCAACATTCTGCTTTGCAATATCCTTATAATTATCTAAAAACTGCTCCTCAAATACAATTTGCAAATTTGAAAAATAAGAGCCGTCATTCAACTCAATAAAGCCAAACGCATTGCTGGCACGGATTGTACGCGCCCAACCGCAAACGGTAATTTCCTTATCTGCAAACTGCTGTGGATTTTTAAAAATTTCTTTAATTGCTGTTCTTAACATATTTTAATCCTCTTTAAAGATAAATAATATTGAAATATTATAACACTATATTTTATAATTTACAATAGTTTTATACTATTTTTTCCAAAATTCTGTAATTTGACCCAGTAAATCCTTGGCATTTCCGATATATTTGATATGATGCCAATATTCGGGCATTATCATTTTGTATTCCATAGAGGCGAAGCGGTCATCTATTAAAATAACTATTCCCTTTTCGTCTTCACTGCGGATAACACGTCCAGCCGCCTGCATTACCTTGTTCATACCGGGATAGGTATATGCGTAGGCATAGCCGTTTTCCCTTGTTTTGTCAAAGTATTCCTTAATAATGTTAAGCTCACTTGAAATAGTTGGCAAGCCAACACCAACAATAAGGGCGCCGATTAACCTTTCTCCCCTTAAGTCAATGCCCTCAGAAAAGGAGCCTCCCATAACACAAAAGCCGATTAACGTGCCTTCCTTTTTAGCATCAAAGGAGTCAAGAAATTCACGCTTAGCACTCTCGGACATACTCTTCTTCTGCACGGTAACATTTATTTGCGGAAATTTTTGGGCAAAGATATCCTTAACCTCTGTAAGATACGAGTAGGAAGGAAAATAAACAATGTAATTACCCTTTTTGCCTGCGGTTGCGGCACGAATGATATTAGCGATTGTGCCTGCATTCTTTTTCCTGTCATCATACCTTGTGCTGACGCTGTCAATAGCGATAAGGCATTGCTTTTTAGGGTCGAAGGGTGATTTTAGGGACAACGTGTTTGTTTTTGAGCATCCAAGCACGTCACTGAAATACTCAAGAGGGGTAAGAGTAGCCGAAAAAAGAATGGTTGAAACGCCCTTTTTCATACACGTGTCCAGCATAAATGATGGGTCAAGGCACAAAAGACGGATTTTTACATCCTCGCCTTGAGCCTCAATATACATTGTAAATCTTTTATCAAAAATCTCACACACGGACAGGAATTTTTTGGTTTCCATATAAAGCTCGTGAAGCTCGTCATCATCATTATCCCTGTTGAAAAGCTTTTTGCAGCCGAAAATAAACTTATCAAACTCGTCACGAATATCCTCGGGTAGTTGATTGTTGATATAAAAGCCGCACAAAACCCCGTCAAGCTCCATTTTTTCCGTCATTGCGAGGGCATAAAACTCCTCGAACTTATTTAAAATATCGACACAGGGTCCTGTTAATTGCTTGTTTCCATTATATTTTGCAGCAATTTTTAAAAACTGCGCCTTAGTCAGAGTTGCGGAGTACATTTCCCTGGCTCTGTCAGGCAGGTTATGACTTTCATCTATCAAAAATATGTGCCTTGCATCGACAACATCAAAGTAACGTCTGAAATATGCTTGAAGGTCAAAAAGGTAGTTATAATCACACACAACAAGCTCACACCATTCGGAAAGCTCAAGAGACAATTCATATGAGCAAACAGCATATTTTGTTGACACTGTGTCGATAATATCCTTTGTGTAGGTGCGATGATTTTCCAAAAGCTCCTTTAACGCCTCGTTGATTTTATCAAAATAACCCTTGGTTGCCTGACAGTGCTTCGGGTCACAAACACGGCGGGCGCGGGGTGGGTATGTAACGCAGCATTTTTCCTTTGAGGAAATATGTATTGCCCTTAAATCGGGAATCCGGTTACGCATTATGTCAATAGCATTCAAGGCGGCAATGGCTGTGGTTGTTTTTCCCGTAAAATAAAATATTTTATCTGCAACACCGTTACCAACGCTCTTTAACGAAGGGTATAAGGATGCCATTGTTTTGCCTGTACCTGTGGGCGCCTCCACAACAAGCCTTTTGTTGCTTTTTATCGAGCGAAAGGCTTCTATTATAAAGTCCCTTTGCCCTTCTCTTGCGCCGCCCTCAAAGGGAAAAGAAAGCTCCTTTAGCTGGTGCAGGGTGTTGGTTGCTTTTTCTTTAATTATTTTTGCAAATGGGTAGAATAGGTCAAGCAAGCTTTCAAAGCTCATAACAAGCTCTTCACGCTCTAATATTTGCTTAAACTCCCTACACTCATCACTGCCCTCCTTATAAAAGGTTACACGCGCTTCTATTGAGGAGAGCTTATACCTTTCGCAAACTATGTAGGCAGTGCATACAGCGGTTTTGATTGCAATATCAAGTGTGCCGTTTTTTATATCGTCAAGAAAATACGGCACTGAATATACGTTTTCTATAACATATTTGCCGTCCTCCGTCCTTATCCCCTCGGGATACGCGTACACAACAATGGGAATACCGTTTACCATACTTGTAAAGGAATATGCATCTACTATATTGGGCTTTTTGCACCAGGATTTGTGGGATACGATTGTGCCACCGTTTTTATTGCCGGGTAAGGGCTTGGCACTTAAATCACCGCCGCGGTAAACATAGGAGCAAAGCTCAGCTGCGCTGACATATATGGAATTTGCGTGTTTATCATATACTGCACTCATATTTTGCTCCTCCTTTTATTTTATGTACCACAGTTACTTGACAACAAAATTATTATAATGTATAATTTAGTATAACATAATCGGACAATAATTTAAAGATTTTTTTAACAAAGAGGTAAAAAATGATTATAGACCAAAAAAAGACTACCCTTGCATACAGATGTCCTGTCTGTGGGGGCGTGCCAACCAGCATTGTAGGTGCCTTTTCTTTAAGCGGTGACCTTTTTAAGCTGAAATGCGACTGTGGCGGAAGCTTTATGACTGTTGAAAAGCTACGTGATGCCAAGCTACGACTGACGGTCCCCTGTGTTGGTTGTCCTTCACCGCACACATATACGGTTTCCCGTGATGTTTTTTTCAACAGTGATATATTTGTTATCCCTTGCTCCCTTTGCGGTGTTGACCTTTGCTTTATCGGTAAGGAAAAGAATGTTGCTGATGCAATTACCCGTTCTAACGAGGAAATTTTGCGCGCTTTGGGAGATTCCTCCCTTGATAGTCTGAAGAATGATAAAAAGCACGAGCTGTCCGACCCCCAGATTGTGGAAATTGTTACCTACGTGGTGCATGAGCTTAACGATGAAGGGAAAATATATTGCGGTTGCAAAGACGGCGAGGGTGAATATGACTGTAATATTTACAGTGATTTTGTGACAGTTAAATGCAAAAAATGCCACAAGAGTGCGACTATCCCAGCAGACAGCACAATTGCAGCACACGAATTCCTCAATGCTGATAAGCTGACTTTGAGCTAATTCTTTTACTCCTTCCACCGCTTTTACTGTATTGATTCTTTCTAAGCTTGTGCGTTGCGGTCCCCCTCCCTCAACGAGGGCGGCTATGTGACAGCACAATTGCAGCACACGAATTTCTCAATGCTGATAAGCTGACCTTGAGCTAATTCTTTTACTCCTTCCACCGCTTTTACTGTATTGATTCTTTCTAAGCTTGTGCGTTGCGGTCCCCCTCCCTCAACGAGGGCGGCTATGCGACAGCACAATTGCAGCACACGAATTCCTCAATGCTGATAAGCTGACCTTGAGCTGAAGCTTTTCAGCAACATAAACGCAAATTTTGTAACATCAGGACTTATTTCGACATAGTATTATAACAGAGAGACAAAAATCTCTCTAATTCTTGTAAAGGAAGTTTCCATATGGAGCTTGGTAATACTATGAATAACTGTTTATGCGGTCTTTTCGATAATGAGTGCATCTGGTTGATAATCTTAGCGGTTATCGTTCTCTGTTGCTGCTGCCATTAATTAATACCTAAGAAGGCGGAGTGGTATCACTCCGCCTTATCATTTTAATACAAAAGGTAGGCTTTAAAAATACAACCTACCTTTTATTTATTATTCAGCGTCAGCTACAGCTTCCTCATTAGCCTCTTCAACTACTTCCTCGCTAACCTCTTCCTCTGTTGGGAGAAGTGCGCGGATGGAGAGAGAAACCTTTTGCTTTTCTTCGTCAATGCCTGTTACCTGTGCATCAACAACGTCACCAACCTTGAGTACGTTAGCAACAGAATCAATCTTTCTGTCAGCAATTTGGCTTATGTGGATAAGACCGTCAACGCCGGGAACGATTTCTGCAAATGCACCGAAAGTTGTAACACCTACAATCTTAACAGAAGCTACGCTTCCCTCCTCATACTTGGACTTGAAGATATTCCAAGGATTCTGGTCATCTGTCTTATGACCAAGGGAAATTCTGTTAGCTTCCTTATCAAAGGACTTAACAAATACCTTAATTACATCGCCAACCTTAACAACCTCATTTGGATGCTTGATTCTTCTCCAAGAAAGCTCTGTAATATGTACAAGACCGTCAACACCGCCAAGGTCAACAAATGCACCGTATGATGTCAAGCTCTTAACTGGTCCTTCATATACCTTTCCTTCCTCAATAGATGCCCAAAATGCTTCCTTTTCAGCAGCCTTCTTATCACGAAGAACAGCCTTGATAGAAGCGATAGCACGGCGCTTATCCTCTTTAATTTCTACAACCTTAACCTCTTGTGTTGTGTTAACAAGCTCTTCCATATTGCCGTCCTGTGCAACACCTGTCATAGAAGCAGGAATAAATACCTCAACACCGTCAATGCTTGCGATTACGCCGCCCTTTGTTGCCTTTGTAATCTTTGCGTTAACGATTTCCTGGCTCTGTGCGTAGTCAACAATCTTTTGCCAGTTCTTAACTACGTCAACCTTTTTCTTGGAAAGGATAGCGATACCGTCAAGGTCGCTCTTGCTCATAACCGATGCCTCAACAGAGTCACCAATCTTGAAAAGCTCAGAAAGCTTAACATCGTTGGAATCAGTTATCTGGTCTCTTGTAATTACGCCTGTAAGCTTATCGCCAAGGTCCAAGCTGATTTCGTTTTCGGAAATAGCCATAACTGTACCGGTAACTGTTGCTCCTACATATATTTTCGCTTTCTTTGCATACTCTTCCTCGAGCATTTGCGCAAAGTTTTCGTTTAGATTTTCCATAATTTCTTTTACCTCCTGTATTATACTGTCAGGAGTGGAAGCCCCTGCAGTTATACCAATATTTTTTGCGTGTCCGATTTCATCAAACAAAAGATCCTTCGCTGTTTCTATCCAATAGGTCTTTGGGCAGCGGCTTTTACACACCTGCACCAATTTTGAGGTATTTGAGCTGTCCCTGCCGCCAATGACAATCATAACGTCATTTTTCGAGGCAAGATCGCTCGCTTCTGTCTGCCTTTTTTCAGTCACACTACATATTGTATCAAAAATTTTTGCATTTGTACAGTGTTTTTTGATAATTTTTTCACATTTTTCCCACTCTGTTAACTTTTGAGTGGTTTGCGCAGCCATATTTAACTTAAAATTTGTAAAATTTTTGGCCTTCAGGTAGTCCTCAAGCTCATCTGAGGAGGAAAATACGTATCCCTCGTTATTAACGTAGCTCATAATGGACTTAACCTCGGGATGCTCACCCTGCCCTATCAGGATGAAAATTTCTTCCTTATTTGAGTTTTCAGCCGCAATTTTATGTATTTTCTTAACGTACGGGCAAGTACAGTCAATGATGCGGAAATTTTCGCTCTTTTCTGCACAGTCCTCAAGCTCTTTTTGTATGTCATACTCAATACCGTGTGCCCGAATTACAATTGATACTCGCTTTCCTTCCATTGCTTTTTCAAAAAGCGCAGGGGTATGCTCAAGTGATATAACCGAAACACCGTTTTCCTTCAAGTAATTATTGTACTGCTCGTTATGAATAAGCTTGCCAAGGGTACAAATTATGTCCCCTTCTTTTTTATTTTTAATAAGCTCCTCAATGGTATCTGTTGCTCTTTTTACTCCAAAGCAAAAGCCCGCATTTTCTGCAACCGTTATCATTGTTCAGCTACCTCATCGTAAAGCTCACAGATTTTGGAAAATGCGTAATCAGATATTTTTTGGTATTTTTCCTTGCCTGTGTATTCCTCGAATTTTATGTCCTCGGGCGGAATATACTCACCGATTACAAACTCAGTTTTGCGAAACAGCTTAAGCTTATGCTTTTTTGTCCTGATGCAGACGGGCAAAATGCCAACACCTGCGCGGTCAGCAAACATACCTATTCCGTTTTTGATTTCCGTATCTCTTGGATGAACGTATGGCTTACGTGTACCCTGGGGGAACACGCCAACACACTCACCCGATTTCAAAAGCTCAATTGTCTTTTTAACAGCACCCACATCCCCGTGCTTTCTGTCAACGGGAAATGCGCCCATAGCTTTGGCAAAGCTCCTCAAAATCGGCACCTTGAATACCTCTTTTTTTGCCATATAATGAACCTGGCTCTTCATTGCCAGGCTGATAACCGTTACATCCATTAAGGCTGTATGATTACAGCATACCAAATAAGGCAAGCCAAGAGGCTCCTTTTCGGGATTTACAATCCTTACACGGTAAAGCCTTTTGAATAGGCCACCAAAAAACCTTTTTATATTAGTGTAAAACTTGTTCATATGTTCACCTTTGCATTTATTATCTCTATAACCTTATCTACACTTTCCTCAACATCATAGCCTGAGTTATCGAATAATACCGCATCCTTTGCGGGAATGCAAGGGGCGGTCTGCCTTGTGGAATCGTTTTTATCTCTTTGTATTATATCGGCAAGAACGCTTTCAAGTGTACAGCTCTCGCCCTTTGCTATAAGCTCCTTGTAGCGTCTTTCTGCCCTTGCCTCAGGGCTGGCAGTCATAAACACCTTAACCTCAGCATCAGGCAAAATAACGGTACCTATATCGCGCCCGTCCATAACAACACTGTTCTTATTTGCAATATCTCTTTGTGTATTCAAAAGGAATGCCCTTACCTCGGGAATTGCAGAAACCTTTGATGCATACATTGCAATTTCCCCTGTGCGAATGTTGTCACCAACCCTTTCGCCATTCAAGGTGATTATTTGCTCACCGTTTATAAATTGCATATTCAAATCAATTTCGGAAAGACAGGAAATTACGCCCTCCTTGTCCTCCTTATCGATCCCCTTTCTCTTTACATAAAGACCAATGGTACGGTAAAGAGCCCCTGTGTCTACGTATATAATTCCAAGCCTTTTTGCAAGTACCTTTGCAACTGTGCTTTTTCCTGCTCCGCTTGGTCCGTCTAATGCTATTTTCATTTTTATTCTCCTTTATAACTGCGGTAGCAATATCTCTTGCCACAGGCAAATATCACTACCGAAGGTAATATCTCTTCGCAAAGCGAAATATCTTTGCACCTTTCGTGCTATTCTCCCCACGCCGCATGCATGCCTGCAAGTGCTCCTGTCGAGAATGCAATTTGCAAATTGTAGCCGCCTGTATACGCGTCCACATCTATAACCTCACCTGCAAAGTAAAGTCCTTTTATTTTTTTAGACTCCATAGTCGATGGGTTTATCTCGCTAACACTGACGCCGCCCCGGGTGATTATTGCTTCCTTTATTGGGCGAAAGCCTTTTATTTCAAGAGTCAGAGACTTTAATGTGCTAATCAGAGCTTGCCTTTGCTCCTTTGTTATATTATTCACCTTTGTGTTTCCGTCAATACCGCTTTTTTTCACCATAAAGGGTATTATTTTAGACGGTAATAAGCCGCCAAGAGCATTTTGAAAATCCCTGTTAAGCTGCTTTGAAAAATCGCTTAAAATTCTTGTATCAAGTGTTTTAATATCAAGTGCCGGCTTAAAGTCTATCACAGCCGAGTACTTTCCCTTTTCCATTTTTGCCATATGGCATGAGGCAGAAAGCACCAATGGTCCGCTTAAGCCAAAATGGGTAAAGAGCATCTCACCCATTTCCTCAAAAACAATTTTGCCACTTTGGTTGTTTTTGATTTTCAAGGTGACATTTTTTAATGAAACACCCATTATTTCGCTGACATTTTCCGTTGTTTCCAAGGGCACAAGGGACGGCACCAACGGAGTTACCGTATGCCCGACTGACTTAGCAAATATAAATCCGTCACCGTCTGAGCCTGTTTGCGGATAGGAAGCGCCGCCGCAGGCAACTATTACGGAGTCAAATTCATATGCCTTGCCCTGTGCTTTAAGCCCTGTGACTTTTCCGTTTTTCTGTATCAGTTCTGTTACTTTTTCGTGATTTACGGTAACGCCATAATCATGCATACATTTTTTAAGGGCGAAAACAATATCAAGCGCCTTATCGGAGACGGGGAAAACCCGCCTGCCCCTTTCCGTTTTAAGAGGTACACCCAAATTTTCAAAAAACGCTTTCGTATCGCTTGTGTCAAAATTACTGAAGGCAGCATATAAGAACTTGGGATTGGATATTATGTTCTTTAAAAGCTCCTGTGTATCACAGTCATTGGTTACATTGCATCTGCCCTTGCCTGTTATGGCGAGCTTTTTGCCGACCCTGTCATTCTTTTCAAAAACAGTAACCAATGCCCCGTTTTGCGCTGCATAAATTGCGCTCATCATACCGGCGGCACCTGCACCGATTATTGCAACCCTTTGCTGCTCGTACACAATTACATCCCCCTTTCGTAATTTCTGTATTAACGGCGGCAGCAAGCCACCGCCCTACAATAACAATACACTTTTGCGCAAGCAAAAATATCACTTGCCACAAGTGGCAAATACCACCCGGCAACGCCGAATATCACGTTGCGCAGCAACATATCACCTGTTTTGTGGCGGGAGGGCTGACCCCTCCCCTACAATATTAATTTTGAATTTATAAAATTTATAACAGCCCTTTTTCCCTCTTGTATTCAATAAATTGCTCATAGGTACCGCTGAAGTCAAGCATACCGCCGTTTGGCAAAAGCTCGATAATACGGTTGGCAACGGTATTTACAGTTTCATAGTCGTGAGAATAGAAAAGAATATTGCCCTTAAAATCGCTAAGACCGTTGTTTACGGCTGTTATGGATTCAAGGTCCAGGTGGTTTGTTGGCTGATCAAGGAGCAAGAAGTTGGAGCCAAACAGCATCATACGTGAAAACATACATCTTGCCTTTTCTCCACCCGATAGCACGCTAACCTCTTTAAATATACTGTCTCCCGAGAACAGCATTCTGCCAAGGAAGCCACGCAAATATGTTTCTGTCTGGTCCTTTGAATATCTTCTCATCCAATCAAGTATAGAATCGTGACAGCCCTCAAAGTATTCAATATTATCCTTAGGGAAATATGATTTTGAAATGCTGACGCCCCATTTGAACGAGCCGCTATCAGCCACATCCTCCTCCATTAACACCTTGAACAAGGCAGTAACCGCCATTTCGTTACCCAAAAGAGCAACCTTTTCGCCCTTGGCAATCATAAAGGAAATGTCCTTGAAAAGCACCTCACCGTCCTGTGTTTTGCAAAGGTCTTTAACGGTTAATATGTCCTTGCCCGCTTCCCTTTCCATATCGAAGCCGATAAAGGGATAGCGGCGGCTGGATGCCGGCAGCTCCTCGATTGAAAGCTTATCAAGCAGCTTTCTCCTTGAGGTTGCCTGGCGTGATTTTGATTTATTTGCAGAGAAACGGGAAATAAAGCTTTGCAATTCCTTTATTTTTTCCTCATTTCTCTTATTCTGCTGCTTTATCATACGTTGAATAAGCTGGCTTGATTCATACCAGAACTCATAGTTACCAACATACATTTTAATTCCTACATAGTCAATATCAACTATGTTTGTGCATACGTCATTTAAAAAGTGACGGTCATGGGATACAACCAAAACTGTGCCGAAATAATCGCTCAAAAAATCCTCAAGCCAGGTAATGGCATCAATGTCAAGACCGTTTGTAGGCTCATCAAGCAAAATGATATCGGGATTGCCGAAAAGCGCTTGGGCAAGCAGCACCTTAACCTTTTCGCTTTCCAAAAGGTCTGACATCTGGCAATAAAGCAAGTCCTCTGACAAGCCAAGACCCTGTATAAGTTTGGAGGCATCACTTTCCGCCTCCCAGCCGTTCAACTCCGCAAATTCACCCTCAAGCTCAGAGGCGCGAATACCGTCCTCATCAGTAAAATCTTCCTTTAAGTAAATGGCGTCCTTTTCCTTCATAATATTGTAAAGATGCTCATTACCCATAATTATCGTGTCTAAAACAGTGTACTCATCATAAGCAAAGTGGTTCTGCTTCAAAACAGACATTCTTATGTTTTCCGGAATATAAACCTCGCCCTTTGTCGGTTCAAGCTCCTTACAAAGAATCCTTAAAAATGTACTTTTGCCGGCACCGTTAGCACCGATAACTCCGTAGCAGTTACCCGGGGTGAACTTTAAATTTACATCCTTAAAAAGTACCTGTCCGCCAAAATTAAATGTTAAGTTATTAACAGTTATCATAAAACCCTCGTAAATAAGTATTTATCTTATTAATTTTATCACAAATAAAACTTAAAATCAAGGATTTGATTAAAATAGCTATTATAAGAGATAAATTACAAAGGCTCTTCCTTTTTAGTCATTTTTAACAAAAAACAACAAATTTTCTAATTAGTATTGAAATTTCAAACAAAATAGTGTATTATATACGTGTATAAGTATTTTTAAGGAGGACTTTATGAAAAAAACACTATTATTTTTCATGACATTTGTTATTCTTTCTGCCTTTTGCGCAGTTTCCGTGTTTGCTACAACCACTAATGGCTTTGAGGTGGAGGAAAACGGAGATACACTTACGTATATCTATGATGTAGAAAACCTTTTCGGAGCTAAGGCTGTTGCCAAGATTGGCGATACTGAGTACAAAACCTTGCAGGAGGCTATTGATGCAGCGGAAAACGGCGAAACAATCACTTTAATCAGTGATTCCACTCTTACTACACTTCTTACTGTAGCAAGCGGAAAGTCCATTATTATTGATTTGAACGGACATACAGTTTCTGCTTCAGTTGAAGCTGATAAGGCTTCTGCTTTAATCACAAACAACGGTACATTAACTATTAATGATAGCTCTGCTGAGGGCACAGGTAAGTTAACTTACTACTCCTCAAAGGTTTCAACAGGCTACTCAACAAGCACAATCATTAACCACGGTGTTCTCACCGTAAACGGTGGTACTATTGAAAACACAAGCCCCAGAGGCGGTGCCCCCTATGCAATTGATTCTTACAACACCTTAACTGTAAATGGCGGCACAATCACAGCCGTTAGTATAGCAATCAGACAGCCTAATTTCGGCAACCAAGAAAACTCTCTTACAGTTACAGGCGGTACAATCACCGGTGGATATGCTGGTATTCAGATTCACGGATTTACCAGCTCCAAGAAAACAACAACCATTATCAGCGGCGGTGAGATTACCGGTACTTATGCCTTCTACTCATCCTTCTACACTGCTAAGGACTCTGCTGTCACTGACATTGATATCACCAATGGTACATTCAACGGCTACGTGTTCTTGTACAATGGAAATGCAGGCAGTGATGAATACGGACTCGATGCATCAATTACAGGCGGTACATATAATGGCGAAGTTTATGTTTACACTAAGGATGCAGACGGTGCTGAAGTAAGCATTCCTGCTGTTTCAGGCGGTGTACATATGTATGATGTATCTGCTTACTGTGCAAAGGGCTTTGCTTGTACACTAAATGAAGACGGCACTTACGGCGTTGTTCTTTCCTTGGAAAAGGCTTTTACATTCCTTGGCTACTCTGTAAATGAAACCGACTGGAATTCAATCACAGCAGGCTACACCATCGACCATGAGGTTATCAACCTTTACTGTGAAGAAAAGGGAATTGAAAGCTTCGACTTCGGTTGTGCTTTCGGTATCGGCTCTATCAACGAAGATAAGACCACTTCCTTTGCAGCTTACTCCGATTACGAATTATTCAATGTAAAGATTTCCGGCATTAACCCAGAAAACGAAAAGCACACCAGCGCTCAGCTTGTTATGGCTTTGTACATTGATTTGGGTGAAGGCAAGAGATATGTTACTCTTATTGAAAATGAGATAGCAATTGTTGCAGCAAATGAAGTTCCATATGTAGTATTCAAGGACTTTATGAACGTTGCTGAGTAATTTAACAATAACACTAAAAGCAGATTTTCGTTAGCGAAAATCTGCTTTTTTATTATTAAAAAGCATTATAGTTGAAAAAACTCTACGTTTATGTTATAATATAGAAAAGATTGCACTAATCATTGAAATGATATAAGTTAACGGAGAATATATATAATATGAAGAAATTAATTTTGTTGGCACTAATGCTTATAACGCTGTTGGTCGTTATTTGCTCCTGTGGGGAATGTAAGCACCGATGGGAGTCCTCCACATGCATTTCTCCCTCGAAATGTAGCCTTTGCGGTGTAACGCAAGGTAAGGCACGCGGACACGTGTGGGAAAATGCCAGCTGTACAACACCAAAAACCTGTAGCCAATGTAAGCTTACTGAGGGTGAAGCCCTTGGACATAAATACTCTGATGTTGCGTGCGAGGAAACACCCGTTTGCACAGTTTGTAAGCAATTGGGGCAGAAGCTTGAGCATAACTGGGTTAGCGCAACCTGCAAATCCCCTGCCACTTGCTCTGCTTGTGGAATCGTTACGGGTGGTACCCTTGAGCATGATTGGTCAGAGCCTGTATGTGATGTATATGCACACTGCTATTTCTGCGGCGCAATCGGCGAAAAGGGCCAGCACCAGTGGGTCGAGGCAAGCTGCCAAGCCCCACGCACCTGCTCAAGATGTAAGAAATCTGTAGGCTCGGTAAGTGACCACACTTGGGTGCAAATTTCCTGCTCACAGCCTATTTTCTGCTCTGTATGTAATGCAAAAAGTGATGAACCTACTGTACACCAATGGGTGTTTAACGGTTGTGAAATCCCACGCACCTGTAACGATTGTGGCTTAGCTGAAGAGCAAGCCCCCGGACATCAATATTCCGAGGCAACGTGCTATTTGCCAAGCACCTGCTCTGTCTGTAAAAAGGGCTTTGGCAAGCCCTTGGGACACGATTGGGTTGAGGTTAGCTGTATAAAGCCAAAGCATTGCTCCCGTTGTGAGCTTACAGAGGGTGTAGCACTTGAGCATACCTGGAGCTTTTCCAAGGTGGTAGCACCAAGCTGTGTCCCCGGCAAGAATGTTTATACCTGCGATATGTGCGGTGCGGAAAAAGAAATTTTCAACGAAAATGAGCCTGCTGTAAATTATCATATATGCAACGGTGACGGGCTTTGCCAGGGCTGTAACATTACCTTTGACGTGGCTAAAATGACACTTACCTCAATTGTTGTAAGCGGGGAGAGCTACACTGTACGCTGTGGTATTTTCTCTTCCCCTGACACACAAACGGGTATATACAAAACCATTACTCCAAATGACATTGGTATGCCTATAGTTGACCTGAACGGTGACATTTCAAAGGCTTCTAAAAACGAATATATCAGTATTCCATTTTCTTATTCCGATGGCGAGCTTTCCTTCGATTGTACCGCTGAAATAAGGATACAGGGTGCTTCAAGCGCGGGTTATCCCAAGAAAAATTACTCAATTAAGCTTTATGAGGCTGACGGGACAAAGAACAAGGTTGAGCTTTCAGACGGTTGGGGCAAGGAATTCAAATACTGTATGAAGGCAAACTGGATTGACTATTCACAATCAAGAAATGTTGTTTCGGGGCAGCTTTACGGCGATGTAATTGACTCACGTCATGTATTTGATGAGCTTAGCGAATTGCCAAATGGCGGCGCCATTGACGGGTTCCCTATTTTGGTATTCAACAACGGCAAGTTCCACGGTATTTACACAATGAACATTCCAAAGGATAAATGGATGTTCGATATGAAAGACAGTGATGAGAAAAACCAAGCAATTGTTATGGGTGACCAATGGGGCAATTCGGTTGCTATGAAGGAGCCAATCAGCTACAACCCTAACAATCCAAATTGGACATATTCTTCTTATTGGGAGCTTGAGTACGCTTCAAACGAGGACAGCTTGGTTGACAACTCCACCTTGTGGGTGGTTGAGAGCCTTAACAACCTTATTAATTTCGTTTTAGAAACAAAAAACGATGATGAGGCATTCAGAATAGGCATTGAGAATTATGTTGATATTGACAAATGTATTGACTCTATGCTGCACACCTTCTTTATCTGCGCTGACGACAATGTAAGTAAGAATATTTTATGGGTAACCTATGACGGAACACATTGGTTCTCAAGTGTTTACGATATGGACGGAACCTGGGGACTCAGATGGAACGGGCAGGTTGCCTTTGATGAAAACCATTTGCTTATTAACAATTTTGGCATTGCAAACTACAATTTGCTTTGGCAAAGGCTTTATACGGTTTTCTACTCACGATTTGTATCAAGGTGGTGGGAATTAAGGCAAAGCGCTTACACCATTGAAAATATCGAAGCACGTTTTACTGCATTTTTTGATAAAATACCCCAGATAGCAAGGATAGCAGAAAAGCAAAAATGGACAGGCGTACCAAGCCAGACATCAAACCATATTGACCAAATTCTTGATTTTGCAAGGAAAAGGCTTGCTAAAATGGATGAAATTTTAGCCTGGAGTACAATACAATAATTCAAACGGCTACATTTTGTAGCCGTTTTCTATTGAATTGTATTTTTGTTTGTGATAATATAAATAAAAGACTTTATAAGGAGATTTGATATGAAGGTTGTGACACCCGAAAGCGTGGGCATTTCCTCCGCTTTTGTAAAGCAATATATTAATCAGTTAAACAAGCGCCAAATGCATATGCACAGTGTGCTTATGATGCGCGGAGACAATATTTTTTACGAGGGCTACTGGGCGCCCTTTGACAAGGACTATAACCACAGAATGTATTCTGTTACCAAAAGCTTTGTTGCCGTTGCCATAGGGCTTTGCGAAGAGGACGGGCTGCTTAAGCTTGATGACAGAATTGTTGACTATTTTCCCGAAAAGATCGACACGCCACTGTGCGAATCCTTAAAATCCCAAACAATCAGAGAGATGCTGACTATGACAACAACAGGCTTGCCCTGTGGTTGGTTCTGCGAGAGTGATCCTGACAGGACACACCTTTATTTCAGTGACAAAGGAAACAGACGCCCAAGCGGTACTATTTGGGAATACGACAGCGCCGGCTCACAGGTTTTATGCTCGCTTGTTGAAAAGCTGACGGGAAGAAGGCTTTTCGATTACTTGAATGAGCGTATTTTCAGCCATCTTGGTACATTTAAAAACGCAAGGGTGCTTAAAACTCCAAACGGCGATTCCTGGGGAGATTCCGCAATGATATGTACCACACGCGACCTTGCTTCCTTCGCTCGGTTTGTTATGAATTACGGTGTTCACAACCAAAAGCGACTAATGAACGATGAGTTTTTGCGCAAAGCCTCATCAAAGCAGGTTGACAACAGGTGGGACGGACATCTGCACCCATTCCGCCACGGATACGGCTACCAGATTTGGATTGGAGAGGAGGACTCCTTTGCCTTTGTTGGAATGGGAGACCAGCTTGCAATTTGTATTCCAAAATACGATTTTATCTTTTGCTGTACCGCCGACAACCAAGGAAACGATGCGGCAAGTGACTATATTGTTAATCAGCTTTTTGACTTGATTATAGATAATTTAAGTAACACTCCCCTGCCCGAAAACGAAATTGAGGCAAGAGAGCTGGATGAATTAACCGCCACGCTCAAGCTGTTTGCAATCAATGGTGAGAGTGATTCCCCTATGCGTGAAGGATTAAACGGCAAAACCTACATATGTGACAAAAACAAAATGAACTTAAGCGAGTTTACATTTACCTTTGAAGGTAAGGAAAAGGGTATTTTCTCCTACGTTAAGGACGGAAACAAAATGGAATTACCTTTTTATGTAAACCAAAACTGCTTTGGCTATTTCCCCGAGCTTGGATATTCAAAGGAGTACGGACACGTACGTACAACAGACGGGCATAGGTACAAGGATGCGGTTTCATTTGCTTGGCTACAGGACAATAAAATCATGCTGCTTGCCCAAATAATTGATGACTATTTTGGCAATGCATCTTTAACCTTTGCGTTTAAAGATGATGTAGCAACTGTGCTATTTTGCAATACTGCCGAGGACTTTTTGTGGGGCTATGACGGGCAGGCGTGGGCAAAAATAAAATAACAGTTAAAAGGTGTAAAAGCGAGCTATAATTTAGTTTGCTCTTGCACCTTCTTTTTTTGAAAATTTATTGAAGTGTTAATATTTATATGATAAAATAGTATTGAAGATATATATTTGTGAGGTACATTATGAGGGAATATACATATAGCGACTATCCAATCAAGGTTTTTGGAATACCGCACTTTGAAAAGCACAAAGCTCTTAAAAGATTGCCTGATGAGCTAATAGAAAAGGTACCAAGTCTTGAATTCTTGGGAAGGCGCCCGATGGGTGCGCGTCTTGGCTTCAGGACCAACTCTAAAAAATTCACACTGAAAATTGAATTTGAAACCCTGAGTGTTGATATTGGTATGTCAATTTACGCTTGCCAGAGCGCATACGTTTTTGTTGGTGAGCGACCCACATCAAGATATTTGGGGCTTGTAAACGCGTACAACTATGAAACAAAGGTTTGCGAAAGAACCTTCACTAAAAGCGAAAAGATGGAGGATGTAACCATCTTTTTACCGAGAAACGAAATATTAAAAAATGTGTGGGTGTATATTGAGGATGATGCGAGCATTGAACCGCCAACACCTTACAAATATTCAAAGCCTATGCTCTTTTACGGCTCTTCCATTACTGAGGGCGGTATTGCCTGCAACGTTTGTAACGGATACAATGCAATGATTTCAAGGCACCTGGATGCGGATTACTACAATTTAGGCTTTTCGGGAAGTGCAAAGGGTGAGCTTGAAATGGCGGACTTTATAAATACTATTGATATTTCTGTGTTTATTTACGACTATGACCACAACGCACCAACGGTTGAGCATTTAAAGGCTACCCACGAGCCGTTTTTCAAGCGCATACGCCAAAAGCAGCCCTATTTACCAATTGTAATGTTAACCCGACCTTGCGCTAATTACGAGGAAGATGAGCTTGCAAGAAAAGAGGTTGTTAGGGCTACTTACGAAAACGCCATAAAATGCGGAGATAAAAACGTATATTTTATTGACGGAGAAAGCTTTTTCAAAAACGACCCTGACAAGGAGCTTTGCTTTATTGATACGGTCCATCCAAATGACCTGGGCTTTTTCAAAATGGCACAGGTTATTGAGCCTGTTATCAGGAAAATACTTGAGAAATAAGGTGATTTTATGAGAGTTACCAACAAAATGAAAAGGAAATCAACAGAGGCGGTTATCAAATTTCTTTCAAATACGGAAAACGCAACAAGAAATGAGATAATTGAAGGCGCGCTTTTATGCTACGGGTTAAGTGAGGCGGAGCTTGAGGACAATTCCCCAAGGAGCAAAAACAGCGTAATCAGAAGCTATATATCTACCGCCATAAACGAGCTTATAAATAAGCAGAACCTTAAACGTAAGGGAGACAGATACTCCCTTGCCAAGGAGGAGCTTGTTATAGTTAAAGAGGATTTGGTAGAGGCAGAGGTTAAGGAAATTTTGCAAAGAGGGGCTTACACCAAAAATGAAATTTTCCGCCAGCTTGAAATCCATTTCGGCACTGACACAACATCATCCTTCAAGGATGATTATTCCTTACACTCTATTGCGGGTAATGTTCTTTTTAATCTATTGAACAATGACGAGATTGAGTTCATTGACGGCAAATACAGAGACATAACCCCGGAGGACATAAACGAAAATAACGACACTCCCCTGCCTGAAAATGAATTTAAGCCAAAGTTTTTCAAAAAGCTGTGGCTGATGGGTGGTAAGTTTTTTGAAAGCTTTGTTGCAAATTTGCTTGAAAAGTATTTCACCCTGTCAGGCAAGATGGTTGTTTTCTGTGACATAACAGGCGGCAGTGATGACGGTGGGCTTGATGTGGAATTGGAAACCGTTGATTTCCTTGGCTTCGTTGAAACCATTGTTGCACAAACCAAGTGCCGTGACCGTGCCCACGTAACGGAAAAGGAGGTACGTGAATTTTACGGCGCTATGAATGCCAAGGGCGCAACACGCGGAATTTACGTAACCACAACACATTTTCACGAAAGTGCGGAAAACTTTATTGATGCGGTAGGTGACCTTGTGGGTATTGACGGAGATAAGCTTTTCAGCCTTGTTAAGCGAACCTCATACGGTATTAACAAGTACAAGGAAGGATACACCTTTGATGAGGCTATTTTTAACAGATAAACAATTAAAATCAGACACAGGGTACAGAAAAAAGGCAAAAAGAGGTTAATATGGAAAAAATAATAAGACGCGAAAACTTACATTATTTTGCATATACAAATGAAAAAATTATCAAGGGGAAAATCAAGGGGATTGTTATTGATTTCTTTGGCCTTGGAGGGCAGGCAATGTACCGCGAGGATACAAAAACAGGCATAGCCCTGGCTGAAAATGATATTTTATTTATTACCCCTTACACAAACCCCTGGGGCTGGATGAACAAGGACGAGGTAGGCTTAGCTGATGAAATTATTGATGTTTTAAAGGAAAAGCACGGATTGACTGATAAGACACCCTTGGTAGCAATCGGCGGTTCAATGGGCGGCCTTGCCTGCATTGTTTACACCAAGTACGCAAAGCACACGCCTGTGGGCTGTGTTGCAAATTGCCCTGTTTGCGACCTTCCGTACCACTTTACAGAAAGGGTTGACTTGCCACGTACCATTTACAGTGCATTTTACGCATATGATTGCACACTTGACGAGGCATTAAGGAGCTGCTCCCCCTTGCATTTAGCAAGCACGCTCCCTGAAAAAACCGAATATACCGTATTCCACTGTGAAAAAGACAGTGCGGTTAACATTGATATGCACAGTGAAAAATTTGTAAAAGAGCTTTCCAAATACAGGCATGTTGACTATTACAAGGTACCAAATAAGGACCATTGTGATTTAGGCGAGGAAATGAGCAAAAAGTTTCTTGACATCACCATTAGCTACATAGAAAAGAATTGTTAACTCATGTTTAACAGGTGTAAAAAGCTGATGAAAATTTTTTAAAAGTTTCGGTTAGCCGCAGTATACCCAGTCGAACCCGATTTGGAGCGATAAATAAAGCCTTATGCTGCAACGAAAAAATCTTGCCGATTATTAATCGCCCGCGCTTTTTTGTCTTGCCTAAGCCTCTATTTATTCGCTCTAAATTTGCGAAGCAATCTATTCGCACATAATAGGCGAGGGGATTTCAATAGAGAAAGACGCAGGCATATAAAAATATTTCAAGGCTTTATCTGTTGGAAGGCGCCGTCTATTTTGCGCGATAGACGGGTTCGATTGGGTATACTGTGGCTAACTAAAAAACGAGGTGAATTTCACCTCGTTTTTTGTGTTTAGTCCTTTGTTAACTCTTTTATTGCTTTGGCAATAAATCTTGCAGTATCGGAGGCTATCATTGAAATATCCCCATATTCAGCCTGTGCCATTTGACCTGCGTAGCCATTTATAAACGCGCCAATACCAACCGCCTTTAAAATATCGTTGTGGGCACCGCACATAGCGCACAAAATTCCGCTTAGCACATCTCCGCTTCCCGCAGTTGCCATTCCTGCGCAGCCAGTGCTGGACAGAAAAACAGTATCTCCGTCTGTAATCACGGTTGTCGGGCCCTTTAATAGCAGGACGGCACCTGTGCTTTTTGCATATTCCTTAGCATATTCTATTGGGCTTTCCTGTATTTTTGCCACAGGTACACCGCAAAGGCGCTCAAATTCCTTTAGGTGTGGGGTTAGTACAGCCTTGCATTTGCTATTCCTTAAAATAGCACTATCCATTTTAGCAAGAGTGTTAAGTCCGTCCGCATCAATAATTACAGGCAGGCTGTAATTTTCAAGAATATATTTTAGGATTTGCGAGTTGTCACCCCTTTGACCCCAGCCCATACCTATAGCTAACGCTTTTACGTTATTTAGGGCACCCTGTATCTCATTTTCGCAAAATTTCACGCTCCCGTCAGTGTCGGAAAGAGGATAAAGAGTGCTTTCCAGAAGGTAAGGTGCAACAGACGTACATATGGATTTCGGTATAGCAAGCTTAACCACCCCGCTACCGCTACGCATAGCCGTTGCCGCCAAATTTGCAAGCTTAACTGCCCCCGAATACTCAAGACAACCGCCAATTAACGTAACATATCCGTATGTTCCCTTGTTTGTAAAATTATCACGTCTGCCTAAGAACTTGTAAGCATCCGCCTTTTCGAGCAAAAGGTATGGCTTCTCCAACAAATCAATACCAATGTCAATATTTATCAGCTTACCGATTTTGTCCTTTGCCATATTCAAAAAATGTCCGCTTTTGTATGTGCCTATTGAAATTGTCAAATCACTTTTTACACATATACTGCAAAGACCGCTATCCCCATTTAAGCCACTGTTAATGTCAGCAGACACAACGTAAGCACCGCTTTCATTGATACCCTCAATAAGCGCCCTTGCGCTTCCTTCCACATTACCCTTAAAGCCTGTGCCGAAAATACAGTCAAGAATTATGTCATAGCCCTGTATTTTTCCCAAATTATAGACACTCCAAGGCACTTTTTTGGAATTGCATATGTCAAAATAGTATTTTCCGTCAGGAGAAAATGCTTTCTCAAGAAGCAAAATTTCAACATCATAGCCGCCGTCCTTTAACAGCTGTGCGACAACGTACCCATCCCCTGCATTATTGCCCTTGCCACAGACAACAAGAATTTTACCGTGCCAATCAACGCTTTTATATATTCCCTCTCCCGCCTTATACATAAGCTCAAGAGACGGTATTTTATTCTCTATGGTATTCTTGTCACTGATACGCATATTATATACGCTTGTAACTGCCTTCATTTGCTCACCGCCTTTTTTATATTTTACCACTATATTATTTTAATTGCAAGAAAAAAGGTGGTAATTACCACCCGTTTCTTCTTTTATTTATAGCAAAGACAGCCGCCAAAGCAGCCAAAGGTTTTGTATTTGTAGCAATCCTTACATTTTTCCCAGGAGTAATTATGAACAAGCCTTGCATCAATTTCCTTAAAAAAGTAGTTTTTCAAATCGAATATATTTTCAAACTCCCGTATATCAGCTCTTGCCATATCATAACAGCCAAAGCAACGTGTTGCACTTAAATCCGGGTACAAATCAATCACCGGAGAGCAAACGCTGCGCTCCCCGCAGAAAATCTGCCTTTCAAAGTCATTTGCGAAGGGGAGTGTCTGTAAAAACGACTTTTCCTCCTCGGTATAAACACACTCCGGTATGGCATTACAGTCATAGCAGGGGCTGACGCCAAGCGCCTTCAATTCCCTATAAAGATTAAAAAGAGTTGGCTTCATACGCATAAAATATTTAATGCCACCCTCGCTTTTTTGATGGGGAATTACAACACTCAATCTTATTTTCTTAAATCCGTATTTTTTTACCAGGTATAAAAAGTCGGTAAAATCCTGATTTTCCTCATACACATTAATTCCTATACTGATGCTTCCTGAAAATCCCGATTTAAAAAGCAAGTCAATATTTGAATCCACAAGATAAAACGCACCCTGACCCATATCCCTTTGGGAATTTACGTTAATTAAAAGCATTACCCTTCGGTCATTTACCGCATTAAGATGCTTATGGAGATTTACACCGTTTGTAAATACAGTTATCCTGTTAAATCGGTAATCGTTCAGTGCAAGAGACATAATGCTGTCAAATTCCTTGTGCAAAAGCGGCTCACCACCGATAATTCCAAGTTCCCCCTCAGGAGCGCAAAAATCAAGAAGCACCTTAAAGGTGTCAAGGGTAATGTCCGTCCTTTCATCAGCTATATAGTTATCTGCAAAGCAATAGGGGCATCTTAAATTACATCTGTTCAAAAGCGCGATATTTGCCACAGGCGCACCTCCCTTCAATCCTTATATATTCTACCATACGTGCCGATAATTTTCAATATTGATTTTTGGCAAAATATGTGTTAAAATATCTGTGATAACGAATTTAGCGAGGTTACATATGGAATACATAATTCAAAATGACTGTTTAACAGTTTCCGTCTCCGATATCGGCGCGGAGCTTATGTCAGTTAAAACTGCTGACGGGCACGAATATTTATGGCAGGGGGATGAAAAATATTGGGCAGGACGTGCGCCCATTATGTTCCCTATTTGCGGCAGACTTTATAACGGTGAATATACCTATCTTGGCAAAACATACACTCTTCCTAACCACGGCTTTGCAAGAAAAAGCAAGTTTGAGCTAAAGTCCGTTTCCAAGAGTCTTGTTACCCTGGAGCTTTCTGCAAATGAGGAAACACGCTCTGTTTACCCATTTGATTTTGTATTTGATGTTACATTTTCTTTGAAGGACAACTGCCTTGACGTTAAATATGAGGTTAAAAATACCGATACAAAGGAGCTTATCTTCTCTGTTGGCGGTCACCCTGCATTTAACGCGCCCCTTGATAAGGGTCTTGCCTTTGAGGACTGTTATGTGGAATTTGCAAAAAGCTGCGAAGCTTTAAGGGTTGATTTTTCCCCCGCCTGCTTCCTTACCCACCAGGATAAGCTTTACAACCCACAAGGCACAAAAAGAATTGATTTAAGGCACGATTTATTTGATAATGATGCCATCTTCCTTTACAATGTTGCAAAGGAGGTTAAGCTTGGCTCTGACAAGACACAAAGAAGCGTTACCATGCGATTTGACGGTATGAAATACATTGGTCTTTGGCACGCGGTTAAGACTGATGCCCCGTATGTTTGCATTGAGCCCTGGACCTCTGTACCTGCAACTGAGGGCAAGGTTGACAACCTTTTGACCAAGGAGGAAATGATACATCTTCCTGTGGGTTATACCTACAAAAACGGTTATTCCGTTACAATTAAATAAAAGAACGGGAAACGCAAGTTTCCTGTTTTTTGTTCATTATCCTTTATTTCAAACATTTTATTACAATTTTCTTTCTTATTGACATCTTAATGACAAAGGTGTATACTTAATTATATTTTATAAAGCAACAGGGAGGTTTTTATGAGCAAGGTGAAAAATATAGCTAAATGGTCATTGCCTTATATTTTGATTTTGGCTTTTTCGCTTATGGGGACCTATCTCGTTTTTTATGAAGGCATTTCATACGGTGATGACTACCACTACCATTTTGGAAATATTCTTGATAAATATAACACTATTGTTGACGGTAAGCCCCTTAGCGCTATAAGCGGCAACCTGGTCCTTGGATACGGTACGGGCGGCGGTCTTTTTTATTCGCCAATCCCCCATATTACCGTTGTTGTCGTTGCACTTTTGCTAAATGTCCTTGGCTTAACCGTTTTGTCCGCCTTTAAGCTTGTTTTGATTTTGACGGTTTTCATTTCCGGCGTTTTTATGTATCGCTTTGGCCTGCACCTTTCCTTTGGTAACAAGGTTGCATCAATCATAGGCGGCGCTGTCTATGTGTTGTATCCTTACCGCTTATTTGACGCCTTTTGCCGTATGGCATTTGCGGAAGCATTTTCTTTTTTGTTTATCCCCCTTTTCTTTATGGGTCTTTACGATATTGTACATATGGACAAGGATAATATCAAAATAACCCCCTTTGTTGAGGTTATTTTTGGGGGCGCTCTTTTGTACCTTTCCCATAACCTAACCGCCCTTGTTGTTTTTATTGTGGGTATTGTGTATCTTGCAATTTCCTTGCCTTGGCTTTTTAAATTACTAAAAAAGCCAAAATATACTGCCTACTGCCTTGTGTCCGTTGTTTTGCTTATTGGCATTGCATCAATCGGTATGTTCTCCCAGCTTGAGCTTATGGGCTTGGACTATTACAACCTATCAAACGAGCAGGCAATGTGGACAAGCCCCGAGCATCTTGCGGGCAGGACCGACCAGCAAGCCACATTTTCCGGCTTTTTAAACATTTCCTGGCTTGGCAGTATTGGCGTTAGCTCTATATCCCTATACACGGGGCTTACTATGTTTGTTGTTGGCGCGCTTTTATTCTTTTTTGCAGATCTTATTCTGTCAACGCTTCCGCGCCTTAAATATTTTCATATACCGATCTCATCTGCAATAGCATTATTGACAATTTCATTCAAATACCGAAGAGTTGAGCTTTATCTTGGCATGGCGGTCTTTATTATAATATACACATTTTCCGTATATACCGCTAAAAGCAACCATGTAAATGAGAAAATAGCAATTATTAAAAATCCACTGTTTTGGCTGTGTATTGCAACAATTATTTTTTCCGTGATTTTGATGGTTGATAAAAGCTTTTGGCTTAATATCGCTCCTGCATTTTTGAGGAAAATTCAATTTCCTTGGCGAATGTGGTCCTTGGTTCAAATTTGCATTTCTATTTTGGCTTGCCTTTTATCGAGGCAATTTACAATAAAGCCTGTAACGGCTGCCTTAGCACTCCTTGTGGGCCTTTTGCTTGCCTCCAATCAAGCACTGATTGAAAAGCGACTTGCATATGAAAACAAAACCGACTGGGTGCCAAAAATCGACCAGGAGCAAACCTTTGACAACACCTCTTCAATCGGTGTTTGCAGAGAATACTGCCCTCAAGTTTTAACGGATGACAATTATAAGTCACAATACGAAAATTCACTTTGCTACAAGGTAAGAAGGGATCTTAAATATTCTTATACCGGTAAACAGGATTACAGGTATGACCCTGTGATTTTATACGGAAGCGGTACGGTTGTTAAAAAATATGCCTTTGCCCCTGTTTACCAAATGGAAATTACCGCAGAAAATGAAATTTTGGTTCAATTGCCGCTTTTCTATTATCCCGGCTATGCTATTAATGTAACAAACCAAGAAACCAATGAAAGCTTTGCCTTGGATGCACAGGACACTGACGGACTTGTCTCCTTTAAGCTTCAAGCAGGCAGGTATAAGGTTGAAACTGCATATGAGGGTACAGCCTTGCGTAAGGCGTCCTTTGTAATAACTCCCATTTCTCTTGCCATCACCCTTTTGGGAATCGGCTACGAAATTATCCGCACACGAAAAGCAAGAAAAAAACAATTTTAAAATCAAAAAGCTGAATGAACAAAATATTCATTCAGCTTTTTTTATCTACCTGCTCTTATTGAATTTAAAATGGATATAATCAATATCCCAACATCCCCCAGCACTGCCGCAAAAAGCGGTACAATACCCATTGTGCTTAGCACAAGGAGCGCCACCTTTGCCGCAATTGCAAATACGATATTTTGAATTACAACGTGCTTTGTTTTTCTTGCAATTTTAATTGCCAACGGCACCTTGATTATGTCATCATCCATTATTACAACATCGCTTTTTGCAACTGCCGCATCAGAGCCGACTGCCCCCATTGCAATACCAACATCTGCCCTTGCAAGAGACGGCAGGTCATTTATACCGTCACCGCAATATGCAATTTTACAGTTTGGTGTATTTGCAATAATGTCCTCAATTGCATCAAGCTTATCCTCGGGCAAAAGATTGGAATAAGCACCGTCTGCACCAAGATTTTTTGCCACCATATCAACCTTTGTCTTTTTATCTCCGCTAAGGATTATTTTCTTGCGTACGCGGAGCTTACGAAGACGTTCAAAGGCTATCTTACTGTTTTCCTTCAGCTCATCACCTATGCCGACAAAGCCAACGTATTTACCGTTTACCGAAACAAAAACTGTTCCTGCGTTTGTGCCTGATGTTGCATCCACAAAGGCGCGTGTGCCTGCCATAATGTGGCCGAACTCCGAATCACACTCAACACCCTTGCCTGCATATTCCTTATAATTTTCACCCTTTTCAAAGGATATTTTCAACTTCTTTGCCTCGTACTCAACCGCTTTGGCTATGGGGTGATTAGACTTTGCCTCCGCTATGCAAATAAACCTTAAAAGGTCTATTTTGGAAAAGCCTGCCTCTGCCTCCACCTTGGTAACGTGAAGCTCCGCCTTGGTAAGGGTGCCTGTTTTGTCAAATGCCATTGTGTTTATTCCCTCAAGGCTTTCAAGCACTGAAGAGCTTTTAATTAAAATTCCTTTTTTAGATGCATAGCCGATACTGCAAAAATATGCAAGCGGCACTGATATTACAAGGGCGCATGGACAGGAAATCGCAAGAAGAGCGCACGCCCTGTAAATCCAGCGCATAAAGTTAAAGCCGTCAAAAAGCGGCGGAATTACCGCAACCGCTATTGCAAGTAAAATAACTATTGGTGTATATATGTTTGCAAAGCGCCTTATAAACTTTTCGTTTCTTGTTTTCTTATCGAGAGCATTTTGACTCAAGTCAATTATTCTTTGTGCTGCGCTTCTATGAAAATGCCTTGTAACCTTGATATGTAAAACACTGTTAAGATTAAGGCAGCCTGCCAAAACCTCATTACCGCTCCTTACCTCACGCGGAGTGCTTTCACCCGTGATAACAGAGGTGTCAACAGAGCCAACACTGTTTACAACTATTCCGTCAAGCGGTATTCTCTCCCCTGCCAAAACCTCAATAACATCACCGATACGCACCTTTTGTGCATCTACGATGTTGCCGCGGCTCTTCATCCTTGCCTTATCCGGGCGGATGCTTTGCAGAGTTTCCACAGAATTTCGGGAGGAGGTGACAGCCAGGTCCTCAATCAGCTCACCAATCTCAAACAGAATTACAATTAAGGCAGCCTCAAAGTACTCACCCACAGCAATAGCGCCGGCAGCTGCCACGGTCATAAGCATTTTTTCCCCAACCTTTAAGTCCTTTACAAGACTTACCAATGCCTTAACTACTATAAGGCAACCGGAAAGGGCAAAGGCAAGTAGGTATAACACAACAGATGCCGCCTCACTATACCCCTTCAAAACCACAGCCGCAACCACCAAAGCCACCGAAAAAAGCAGCCGCAATAGCGTAAGCTTGTTTTCCTTAATAAAATTCTTCATTCTTATTCGGTTATGTGCTCCATACCACAGTCAATTATTGTTCTTACGTGATTGTCTGTTAATGAATAAATGATGTTTTTACCGTCACGCCTTGTCTTTACAAGATTGCTTGACTTCAGTATTCTTAGCTGATGTGATACAGCAGACTGTGTAATCGAAAGAAATTCGGAAATTTCGCTAACACACATTTCGCTCTGTGTAAGCGCTACCAAAATTTTAACACGGCTACTATCCGCAAACAGCTTATAAAGCTGAGCCAAGCTATCAAAAAGCTCACTGTTTCTCGTAATAGCATCCTGAATCTTTGAAATTGCACTTGTATTATCCATATTTTACTCCTTTTTTGCCCTGCTTTTGAAGTATGAGCAATTGTTCATATGTTCATTGTACCACCAAGAAATAGAATTGTCAATACTTTTTCTCAAACTTATTGATTTTTTTTGTAAATATGATAAAATATATCTGCAAATCAAAATGTAAAAGGAGCTTCGGCTATGCTTAATAATTCAAAATGGATATCATATCCCACCGACCCAGTCTTTCACTCTCCTGTTCTGAAAAGGACGTTTTCCGCAGGTGAAATAAAACGCGCCACACTGGAAATCACGTCTCTTGGTTGCTACGTTGCCACCTTGAACGGACAGCGCGTAGGCGACTTTATTTTAGCCCCGGGCGGCACGTCGGTAAAGCGCGTGCAAATGCAGACATATGACGTAACGAGCATGATAAAAGAGGATAACGTGCTACAGGTCACTCTTGGCAAGGGCTGGTTCAGAGGAAGATTGAACACACGCAACAGTGAGGAAAAGCCCGACTGGTATGAGGCACTGAAGTGTCAGCTTCATATTGTAGACAAGGACGGAAATGACAGCTATATATATTCCGATGAGGACTGGCAAGCCTCCTTGGGTCCTGTCACCTTTACTGATATTTACGATGGAGAGCATTATGATGCTACGTACGAAATGGAGTTTGTCCCTGCCAAGTCCTTCGACTATACAGGGGTTGACATTGTAAAGCAGCAGGGTGAAATTGTCAAGGAGCAGGAGATAATCAAGGCCCACAGAATATTCAAGACTCCAAAGGGTGAAACCGTTATAGATTTCAACCAGAACCTGACAGGCTATTGTCAGATAGAGCTCGACGCTAAGGCTAAGGAGCGCGTTTCCCTTTCCTTTGCCGAGGTGCTGGACAAGGACGGCAATTTCTATACTGAGAATTACCGTTCTGCCAAGAGCGAGTTTGAATATATCTGCAAGGAGGGCAAAAACGTACACAAGCCTCTTTTGACCTTCTACGGCTTCAGATATATTCGCGTAAATGAATTCCCCTGCGAGGTTACCCCCGACAGCATTTCTGCAATCGTGGTACACTCCGACATTAAGCGCACAGGATATCTTTCCTCCTCAAATCCCCTTTTGAACAAGCTTTTCTCCAACATCATATGGGGACAAAAGGGTAACTTTTTAGACATCCCCACAGACTGCCCTCAGCGCGACGAGCGAATGGGATGGGTAGGAGATGCCCAGGTGTTTGTAAGAACTGCCTCTTACAACTATGACGTAAACAGATTTTTTGAAAAATGGCTGGAGGATATGAGGCTTGACCAGTATCCAAACGGAAGCGTTCCCTTCATTATTCCTCATTATTGGGGCGAATGCGGCTCCACTGCCGTTTGGTCCGACGCCATTACCATTTGTCCCTGGCAGATTTATCTGACATACGCAAACAAGAGCGTGCTCAGAAAAATGTATCCCTGTATGAAAAAATATATTGACCACATCGGCACGATTACAAAGTCCAAATATCTTTGGACAGAGTGCTGGCAGTTTGGTGACTGGCTTGGTCTTGACGCACCTGCAGGCAGCTACAAGGGCAGCTCAAACGACGATATAATCGCCTCTGCATTTTATTACTACTCCACCACCCTGGTTGACAAAATCGGCAAGGTGCTGGGATACAAGTGCAAAAAGCACGAAACGCTATCGAAGCGCATAAAGGAAAAGTTCAAGAAAACCTTCAAGGAATTCAAAACGCAGACCGAGTGCGTCGTTGCGCTTTACTTTGACCTGACGGACAACAAGGAGGCGGTGGCAAAGAAGCTTGCCAATATGATAATTGAAAACGGAAAAAGATTGAAGACAGGCTTTGTCGGCACACCGTATTTGCTCCATGCGTTGAGTGAAAACGGATACTGTGAGCTTGCCTACGATTTGCTTTTACAGGAGGACTATCCCTCTTGGCTCTTCTCTGTTAAGCAAGGCGCTACCACCATTTGGGAGCATTGGGACGGAGTTAACGACAAGGGTGAATTTTGGTCAAAGGACATGAACTCCTTTAACCACTACGCATACGGAAGCGTTGCGGATTGGGTATACGGTGTTGCCTGCGGTATCAAAACAGTTGAGGACAAGCCAGGCTTTGAGGAAGTGTTTATCGCCCCTCACCCAACAAAAAAGCTGAACCATTTAAGCGCGAAAATCGAAACAAGACACGGCACCGTGGAAAGCGCTTGGTACAAGGAAGGAAATTCCTTCCGATACGAAATTACAACTCCTGTTAAAGCAACTGTTGTAATTGAAGGCAAGACATATAACCTTGAGAAAGGAAGATACGTATTTTAATTTGAAAAACGTTTTAATTGCTATGAGCGGTGGAGTTGACAGCTCTGCCGTTGCATACCTGATAAAAAGCCAGGGCTACCCCTGTATCGGCGCTACGATGCACCTATATACAAGCGGAGCTGAGGGCTGCGTTACAAAAAAGGATATTGAGGATGCAAGGCATGTTTGTGATTTGCTGAAAATTGAACACAGGGTGGTGGATTTTTCCTCCGACTTTGACAAATATGTTATCCGCAATTTCATAAGCGCATACGAAAACGGCTTTACGCCAAACCCATGTATTGAGTGTAATTTCCGCTTAAAATTTGACAAGCTTTTTGAATACGCAGAAAGAAACGGCTACGATTATGTAGCCACGGGGCACTATGCCATTACAGAATACAGTGAAAAATACGGCAGGGTTGTGCTTAAAAAAGCAACGGATTTATCAAAGGACCAAAGCTATGTGCTTTACCGCATTTCAAAGGAACGCCTTGCAAGGGTTATGTTTCCTTTAGGCAATGTTACATCCAAGAGTGAAACAAGAGAGCTTGCCGCACAGCTTGGTGTTGATATAAGCGCCAAAAAGGACAGCCAGGACATTTGCTTTGTACCAAACGGGGACTACGCAAAATTTATAGAGGAGTACACGGGCAAAAAATATCCCGAGGGTGATTTTATAAGGTTTGACGGAAAATATCTTGGCAAGCACAAGGGCATTATACGATATACCATAGGTCAGCGAAAGGGCCTGGGGCTTGCACTTGACCGTTCCATGTACGTTGTTGACAAGGACCTTGAGCAAAACAAAATCATAATAGGTGACACTGAGCATCTTATGAAAAGTGAGCTTTTTGCAAGGGATGTAAACCTGTTGGCAGTTGATAATTTAGACACGCCCATGCGTGTAAAGGCAAAAATCCGCTATAAGCAGGAGGAAACTGATGCATATGCGGTTATGGAAAACGGACTTTTGCACGTTACATTTGATGAGCCGCAAAGAGCCATTTCCAAAGGGCAAAGCGTTGTGCTTTATGACGGTGATATTGTAATAGGCGGCGGAATAATTTCATAGAAAAGCGAGAAACAAAATGGAAAAAGAAAAAATCGACAGAATCAACGAGCTTGCAAGAAAGCAAAAAACGCAAGAGGGACTGACCCCTGAGGAAAAGGAAGAGCAAGCTAAGCTGCGTGAGGAATATATACAGGGCTTTCGTGCTTCTATGCGCGGAATACTTGGCAATACATACATTCAATACCCTGACGGAACCAAGAAAAAGGTGGGAAACAAAAATGAAAAGGAATAGACTTTTGGCTTCAATTTTATGCCTTTTATCCACACTCCCCCTGATATTTTGCTCCTGCGGTGAGTGCGAGCATCAATGGGATAACGGTTATGTGGCACAGCCGCCAACCCTTGAAGAAAAGGGATACAAAATAATTTCCTGCAAGGAATGTGAGGAGCAAAAAATTGAAGAAATAGCAAAGCTTACACACATTGACCACATATATTCTTCAAAATGGGGTGCTGACGAAACACACCACTGGTTAATTTGCGATATTAAAGATTGTGAGGCGGTCACCAACAAGACTGAGCACACCTTTGTTGACAAATTTGGCGGTGGACAAATTTGCCAGGCTTGCAGATACATACCAGAAGAATGAATTAAATAGCAACCGCTCGGTATTTTAAACCTCAGTAGGCTTGAAAGCTGTACCGGTTTTGTTATTAACTAAAAAGCGGCACGCAAGGTAAACTTGCGTGCCTGTTCTTTTTTATTGATTATTTCTTTTTTGACTCTTCGGTCTTTTTGCTGATTGACAGATAGAAATCCTTTACGGAAACTCCGTCTTCTCCGCGATACGTATGCTCAAACAGCAAGCACTCACCCTCTGTCAAGGCTGTAGCCGTTACATCAACAAATGCCTCTGCACTTATCTGTACCTTGAACAGCTCCTTACCGTCAAAGTCACAGAAGGCTCTGTACACCTGCTCATCCTGTGCTATGTAATCATAGTAGAAGTAGCTACTGTTATTACGGTCAACGAAAAACCTTGTCGGTGTGCCATTTTCTGCGAGCTGACACATTTTTCCGTCCTTTAGCACAAAATAGCTATACTCCTCATTTCCCTCTGCCTTTTTGCGGTAAACCGAGTAAATCGGCTCAAGATATGATAATCCACCCGGATAACAATGCTCAACAAGCTCATAGCCCATTTCATCTATGTCCATTACAAGCTTAAGATCCATATCATAGTAGCTTCCATCATACAGGAAAAGTCCTGTTTTTGCAATATATGTAGCATCGGTAACCTCACCAACAAGCTCACCCTTACCGTCAACCAAATATTTCTTGCCCGACTTGTCCTTAACAATATACCTGTCTGCACTGATTGGGGTGGCAATACCGTCCTGCATTGGCACCTCGTGAGCTAAGTAATTGATTAATACAAATTCATCGGATAGATTTACAAGCTCCTCATTTGTCGATAAAGCATAATTTTCAATCCTTGAAATGTAAGCCACATTAGCAAGCACGTCATACTTTATGATTTCGTTTTTTAAATCGGGATTTGTGATTATATTTGAAAGCTCATACACGTAAAAATCAAGGTCCTCGCTTTCAATCTTTCCTGACTTTGCATCAATTACAAGCGATTCCAGACCGCACTTGAGTCCGTTCAGAACCAGGTCATACTCCTCAGCTTCGTTTGGCAGATAGATTATATTCTGCGCAAATATATTTCCGTCACCAAGCACAAAAAAGCTTGATTTTATTGAGTTTGAAGGAGCCTCATACCCCGTTACAAGCTTAAGGGTACTATCGTAAACATAAGCACCGCTTTCCTCTATTCTGTAAAAATATGTATCGGAGGCATAATCAATGCTTGGAATTTGGGCAAGACCCTTATCAAGCAAATATTTTGCCACGCCGTCCTTGTATTTATAAATTTTCCCGTCAAAGAGCCACAAATCCGCATTATACTTCATAGGCGCTTCGGCAAAGCCTTTAGCCGAGGTGGCAACAGCAATTTCCTTACCAAGGTAGGAATACAGAGCTGTTTTGTATTTCGGGGTTTCCTTCGTATTATCTACTGAGTTTACCATAATAAACGGTGCCTCTGCATTGGGGTCGGAAAGCTGGGCGGTTGATACTATCTTTGCATCCTCCGCCTCCATATTAAGCTTAAAGACTATCTCTCCCGTCTCTGTGTTCAAGAAGGCGGTTTTCATCTCCCCCGGGGCTGCGCTTGAGTTATTGAATTGTACAAGCAAGCTGTTTAGTGTGCCGCTATGCACCGTCATATTCGATAACGCATCATTTTTCTGCGCTTCTGAAAAATTCTTTTCATTTTCACCGTCCACATACTGAAGATAGTCCTTTGGGGCAAGCTGTGTTTCGGAAATATCACGCCCACACTCCTCACAAATACCATCCTTATTTGCATCCTTATGTGCGGTAATACATCCTGTATCACAGGCTGTAAGCAGTGCGATACAAGAAATAATTGCGGTTATGCAAAGTGCTGTTAAAATTATTTTTTTCATACTTTTCTCCTTTTTTAGAGTTAATATAATTATAGCACTTAGCAGACATTATGTCAATAAACTGCAATTAAAAACTGCGCATTATATTTTATAATATAATACTTGCATTGTGTAGCAAAATGTGATACAATTATTTTGTATCGACTTTTGAAAGGAGAAAACCATGTACCTTATTATTGCGGAAAAGCCATCCCTTGCAAGAAACATAATTGCAGGCATTTCAA
Organism: Oscillospiraceae bacterium; assembly: GCA_015065005.1. GTDB lineage: Bacteria > Bacillota > Clostridia > Oscillospirales > CAG-272 > RGIG2000. The sequence continues at coordinate 6,547 of SVRE01000012.1, read as the reverse complement.
AGCTGCAAAAGGATGAAATGAAGAAATATAACGGATATTTCGAGGGTGGAAATTATATTGTTTCCTGGGTTTTCGGCCATCTTTTCTCCTTAGCTGATATTGAAGACTATTCTCCCAGCGAGAGTGGCAGATGGACAATGGATAACCTGCCCTGCTTTCCCAAGGAGTTTAAATTTAACTTGAAGAAGAATGAGAAAAAGCAGGTTGACTCCGGTGTTGAAAAGCAATTTAACATTATAAAAAGACTTTGCAACAGACAGGATGTTGACACAATTGTAAACGCAGGCGACTCCGACCGTGAGGGTGAAATTATTGTGCGCCTTTGTGTAAGGTATGCCCTTGAAGGTCAAAAGAGCTTTGTGCGCCTTTGGCTGCCTGACCAGACACCCGAAACAATTTCACAGGGGCTTTTGGAAATGAAGGATGAGGGTGAGTACGAAAACCTTGCGAACGAGGGCTTTGCAAGAACGTATATCGACTGGCTTTACGGTGTTAACCTTACCCGCTTTGCCACCCTTAAAACAGGCAAGCTTTTGCGTGTTGGCCGTGTTATTGTTCCTATTGTCAAGGCAATTTACGACAGGGATATGGACATACGTAACTTTGTACCGCAAAAGTACTACGTTATGGTTTCCAATGAAAAGACCAATGATGAGTTTGTGGAGCTGACGTCAAAGAACAAATTTGCAAAGGATGAGCTTGACAAGGCGAAGGAAATGTGCGACAAATACAATGCGTGTGAGGCTATTGTAACCTCGGTTACAACGAAAAAATCCACGCTCTCCCCGCCAAAGCTGTTTTCCCTTTCAAAGCTGCAAAGCTATCTTGGTAAAAAATACAAGATGTCGATGGATGATTCCTTGAGCATTGTTCAAAAGCTTTATGAGGAGGGATATGTAACTTACCCGCGTACCAACTCAGAGTATTTGGCAACGGCTGAGCAAGGAAAGATAAAGTCTATCATTGCAAGTGTGCAAAAGCTCGGATATCCTGTAAAATTCAAGACGGGCAAAAGTATATTTGATGATTCTAAAATCGAAAGCCACTCTGCCCTGACCCCTACATATAAAATTCCTGACCCAAAGGCTCTGTCCGACAAGGAAAAGCAGGTTTATTCAACAATTTTAAGGCGATTTGTTGCTGTTTTCTGCGAGGAGGATTGCCTTTGCGAAAAGAGCGAAATTAAAATTATGGTTGGCACCCTGGAGGAATTTGTGCTTAAAGGCACTGTAATCACCCAAAAGGGCTGGACAAAGTTTGATGATTATACACCCAAGGACAAGATTTTGCCTAAGCTGCAAAAGGGAGACCGTGTTAACATTGACTTTAAGCCTGTGGAAAAGGAAACAACTCCCCCTAAGCATTACACTATCGAAACGCTTAACAACTACCTCAAAAATCCATTTAAAGAGGATAAGCAAAATGCTGATGAAAATGATGATGAGGACTATAAGGCAATTTTCGAGGGTTTGGAGCTTGGCACTGAGGCAACAAGAACGGGCATTATAGATAATGCTTGTAAGAGCGCATATATAGCACTTAAAAAGGACGTGTACCACATTCAGCCTGACGGAGAGTATTTAATTGAGGCTCTGTCACAGCTTGGCATTATTATGGACAAGTATAAGACCTCCCAGCTCGGCCAGTCACTAAAGCGAGTTTTCCGCGGGGAGTGTACGATTTCTGACAGTGTTCAGCTTGCTGAAAATGAAATCCAAGAGGTTTTTGATAAGGCGAAGGATATTGAAACGAACATTGGTGTTGTTGGTGAGCATATTGGCACCTGCCCACTTTGCGGTAACGAAATTATCAGCGGGCGGCTTGGCTATGGCTGCTCCAACTACAAAAACGGCTGTAAATTCGTAATTTGGAAGCATATTTGCAAAAAAACAATTTCAATTAACCACGCAAAGGCGCTGTTGGCAAACGGAAAAACAAACAAAATCAGCGGCTTTATTTCCAAAAACAATAAGCCCTTTGATGCGGTTTTAAAATTAGACGAAAGCGGTAAGGTTGTTTTCGATTTCAGTTGAATTTTAAAGGCGTGGCATTAAAATATCACTCCGTGCTTGCACGGAATATCACCTTCGCCTATGGCGAAAATACGGAGGTATTATGGAAAGAGTATCAAAAAATAATTATTATCTTGACATAGCGCAAACAGTATCGGAAAGGAGCACCTGCTTAAGGCGCAGATTCGGTGCTATTATCGTAAAAAACGATGTTATAGTTTCAACAGGCTATAACGGCGCCCCACGTGGCAGAAAAAACTGTAACGAGCTTGGCTCCTGCTACCGTGACAGCTTAGGTATTCCAAAGGGTGAACGATACGAGCTTTGCAGAAGCGTGCATGCGGAGGCTAACGCTATTATTTCCGCATCCCGTGAGCAAATGCTGGGCGCTACCCTTTATATGTGCTGCACAGACCCGAAAACCGAAGAAATCATCGGCGGTATGAACAGCTGTATGATGTGCAAGCGCCAAATTATCAATGCGGGAATTGATAAGGTTATTATCCGCAACAACAAGCTTGAATACACAGTTGTCAATGTTTCCGATTGGATTGATAACGATGACAGCCTTTCCGGAAAATTCGGATATTAAAATGGAAAATTTAACTGTTTCCGTTTTTGAAAAGGAGGATATTCCTGCCCTTGTGAGCATCGAAGAGGAGGAATTTTCAACTCCCTTTAAGGAAAAGGATTTTTTGAGTATATATGAAAGCGACATATCAAGCGTGCTTGTTGCCAAGCTTGGTGGCACAGTTGTTGGGTATGTAAGCTTCACTGTTATTATTGATGAATGCCAGATTATAAATTTTGCCACAAAAAATGAATTTAAGCGACACGGGGTAGGCAAAAGAGTGATGAAGGCACTAATAGACCGTTGCCGTGAAAGGGGCGTTATCAAGTACTTTTTAGAAGTGCGCGCCTCAAACCAAGCGGCTATTTCCCTCTACGAAAAATTTGGATTTGTAAGGGTTGGCATTTCCAAGGGGCATTTTTCCGCCCCGCGTGAGGATGCTATTTTAATGAATTTGGAGTTTTAAGAATGTATATTTTATCCTTTGAGTCCTCCTGTGACGAAACTGCCTGCGCGGTTTTGGAAATGGATACGGACAAGCGTATTTTAAAATCAAATATCATTGCATCTCAGGTTGACATCCACGCCCTCTACGGCGGCGTTGTGCCTGAAATTGCCAGCCGTGCCCATATCGAGGCTATTTCTAAAATCACCTATGAGGCGCTTGACACAGCGGGCATTACAATGAAGGACATAGAAGCTATTTGCGTAACCAACGGCCCCGGCCTTATCGGTGCGCTTTTGGTTGCGGTTAACTTTGCTAAGTCCTTAGCCTTTGCCTATAATATCCCCCTTGTGCCTGTTGACCACATTAAGGGACACGTGGCGGCAAATTATTTGACACACAAGGAGCTGAAGCCTCCGTTTTTAGCCCTTGTGGTTTCGGGAGGACACACATCGTTTTTTGACGTTAAGTCATATACGGAGTTTGAAGAAATCGCTTCTACACGTGATGATGCGGCAGGCGAGTGCTTTGACAAGATTGGCAGGGTTATGGGTTTACCCTATCCCGGTGGTGCTGCAATGGATAAATTTGCGACACAGGGTGACAAAAATGCTATTCCCTTCCCCTCTCCCGCCATTTCCAAGGACACCCTTGATTTTTCCTTCAGCGGACTTAAAACTGCAGTTGTAAATTACATTAACACAAAGAACCAAAAGGGCGAGGAGCTACCGCGTGCAGACATTGCCGCTTCCTGCACCCACTCAATAGTTGAGGCTATTAAATCCAAGGTGAAGATGGCACTTGACAAAACAGGCTATGACAAAATTGTGCTTGCAGGCGGAGTTAGTGCTAATTCCCATATACGCGCAGGAATTGAGTCTGTTTGCAAGAGGAAAAAGGCAACCTTTTACGCGCCCGAGCTTTGCTTGTGCGGTGATAATGCGGCTATGATTGGTGCCCAGGGCTATTACGAATACTTAGACGGAAAAAGGGCTGATGAGAGCCTGAATGCATATCCGAGCTGACCTGTCAGCTTAACTTTTGCTTCAGCAAAAATATCGTATTGCCCTTGCAATATATCGTTGGGTTTGCCCAATATCGTTTTCGAGTATCGAAAATCTCGTTCAAACGATATACCTAAATGGTACGATATGCCTTCGGCGTTATTATTGCGTTTTTATTGGAGAAAAGAATGAAAGTTGAAATAAAATACACAGGCGGAATTTTAAATCTGCCTTCAAGTGTTGCGGATTTAGCGCCCATAGCAAGTGAGGAGCAGTTAAAGGTGCTGCTTTCCTTAGCAGGTGCGCCACAGCATTTAAACGATATTGAGCCTTTTCTGACCACCATTTCCCAAAGGCTCTCTATTAGTATTAATGAAATTAAAAATGCTCTTGCCTTTTGGGTGGAAAAGGGCGTTTTAAGTGTTGAGGGCTTAGAGGTGGCGGTGCAAAGTGCCGCAATTTCCGAGGCAGCTGTGCAAAACAGAGAGCCTGCATATACAGGCAAGCAAATCCTTTCCTATGTGGAGAAAAACAAGGATTTCCGCGCCCTTTGCAACGAGTGCCAAAATGTGCTTGGCAAGAGCTTTACCGCACAGGATTATAATAATGTAATGCAATTAAAGTCTTACTATAAATTCAGTGATGAGTTTATACTTTTGCTGCTTACACATTGTGTTGAAATTGAAAAATCAAGCTGGGCTTACATAAGAAAAACCGCCGCTAACCTTTATGACGAGGGAATTTTTTCCTATTCTAAATTAGAGGAGCATTTTGCGGCAAGGCGTAACAAGCGCAGCTTGGAATATAAAATAAGAAAGCTTTTGGGCATTGGTGAACGCGAATTTACCAAGAGTGAAAAGGGATATATCGAAAAATGGATTGGCTTGAAAACCAATTTCGATGTAATAAGCAAGGCTTACGATATTACCATTGAAAAGACAGGCAAGCTTTCCTATGCCTATATGGCGAAAATCCTCGATAATTGGCACAACAACGGCATTAAAACTGCTGAGGATGTGGAAAAATCCCTTGAGGACTACAAAAATAAGCAAAAAATATCTATGTCTACCTTTGAAACGGATGACTTTTTTGAGGCGGCGCTTAAGCGCTCCAATGAAGAAATGATGGAAAGGAGAAAGAAATGAGCTATTCCAAGGAAATTGTAGCTTCGGTTTTTAGCGAATTTGATAAAAAAAGAAAGCAAAGCGAGTCTGTGCGCCAAATGCACCTTTACGAGGTTTATGAGCGTATTCCCGAGCTTAAGGAAATTGACTATGAGATGTCCTCTACAGGCTTGCAGATTTTGGGCGCATCCTTACAGGGTAAGGACGGCTTAGAGGAAAGAATTGCAAAAATCAAGGAAAGAAATAAGGAGCTACAAGACAAGCGTGCTGCCCTTTTAACCGCTGATGGCTACCCTGTTGACTATACAGATTTGAAGCATCAGTGCGAAAAGTGCCAGGACCAGGGCTACATAAACGGTAAAATATGCTCCTGCCTTAAAAATGCGTTGATTACAAAGCAGCTTGAGGCATCGGGTGTTGGCCAGCTTATCTCGGGACAGAGCTTTGAAAACTTTTCCCTTGATATGTATGCAGAAAACGTGCGCGAGCAAATGTCCTATCTTTTAGATGACCTTAAGGAATACGCGAAAAGCTTTGACAAGGAAAGCTCCAATCTTCTCTTTGTTGGTGGCACAGGCCTTGGCAAAACGCACCTGTCAACCGCACTTGCAAAGGCTATTATTGAAAAGGGCTACTACGTTGTTTACGAAACTGCCACTAACATTTTCTCCGATTTCGAAAATGACCGTTTCCGTGACAGGTACGCAGGAGAGGAACCTGTTTCCACAAAGTATATGGAGTGCGACCTGCTTATAATTGACGACCTTGGTACTGAGGTTGTTACAAACTTCACCGTTTCCTGCCTTTACAACCTTATCAACACCCGCTTAAACAAAAGACTACCTATTATATTGAGCACTAATTTAAATTCCGAGGAAATAAGGAAGCTTTACAATGACAGAATCACCAGCCGTTTGTTTGGTGACTTTGCGATTAAGTTTTTCAAGGGCGAGGATATAAGAAAGGCAAAAAGAGTAAAAAGATAAATTTTTTCAAAAAAGCTATTGACAAACGCTATCTTGCGTGCTATAATGTCAAGGCAAATCCAAAGACAGCAGGTCACAGTAATTGCTAAATGCTCCCTGCCGAGGAAGAATTAATATTATTTCATATGATAAATTAAGTCTTTTTTCGGTGTGCATTTTTGCAGTTTAGAAAAAAGACTTTTTGTTTTACGGAAATATTTAAGGAGGTTGTTTTATGCCAAGTAATTCAGTTCTCGAACAAAAGAAAGCCATTGTTGCTGATCTTGTTGAAAAAATCAAGAAGGCGCAGAGTGGTGTTCTTGTTCAATATCAGGGTATCACAGTTGAAAACGATACAAAGATGCGTGCTGCATTCAGAAAAGCCGGCGTTGACTACATGGTTATTAAGAATACTCTTATCGGCCG
>SVRE01000011.1 GCA_015065005.1 Oscillospiraceae bacterium | reverse complement strand
AATTTAAGCAAGCTTTATCCTGGGAGCTAAGATGTGACTGGGATAATGATGGCATTATGTGCGCCCAAAGCCTTGACGCTAAGGTTAAGCGGGTTCTGTTGGCACTTGATGTAACATTGGATACTGTGGAATATGCTATTAATAACAGTTTTGATACAATTATTTCACATCATCCCTTGGTTTTCCGTTCCCAAAAGGCGCTAAGTCCTTTAAACTACACTCAAAATAAACTGATAGAGCTAATAAAAAACAATATCAATGTTATGTCATTTCACACCCGTTTAGACGCTGCCAATGGTGGCGTTAATGATAGCTTAGCGTCTATAATCGGTCTTAATAACGTAACAGTTGATCCCATAGATCCTATTGGAAGAATTGGTTTTTTAAAGGACAAAATTTCATTATCGACATTTTCAGAAAATGTGAAAAAGCAATTGAATTCTCCATTTGTTCTGTATAGCGGAGAAAACGATGTGTATAAGGTATATGTTGTTGGCGGTGACGGTAAGGATTTAATTGACAATGCCATTGTAGCCGGCTGTGATACTATACTTACCGGAAGAGCAAGCTACAATACCGCCATTGATGCAAGCGATATGTGTATCAACATTGTTGAAGCAGGGCATTTTTATACAGAACATCATGTTTGTGCAGTATTGGAAGAAGAAATTTGCTCACTCATTCCCGATATATATACCGAAATATTCATTTCTAATAGAATAAAAACAATATAATTTCAAAATTTTTTTCAAAAAGGGTATTACAATTTTTTGAAAAAATATGGTAAAATTAATATGCAAGGCGTGTAGTTTATGGAATCTTCCGACCAAATTACACGCCATTTTTTTAAAATTGAGGTATATACAATATGTTTAAAATCGGGGATTTTATTGTTTATGGGTGTGATGGTGTTTTTGAAATAGTTGGTATTGAATCTAAATGCTTCGCTGGGATGAATCAAGAAAACGATTACTATATTTTGCAGTCTAAGGAAAACAATAATAATAAATTATTTGTCCCAACCAATAATGAACTTCTTTGCAGTAAAATCAAAAAGATTTTAACGTATGAAGAAATTTCTGCGTTGATCAAGAAAAATGATACTATAGTTAATTGGATAAGTGATAATAAGCTAAGAAGCAAATATTATAAGGAAGTTATGAATTCTTATGATAGAGAAGCAATGGTAGCGCTGGTTAAATATCTTTACGAAATAAAAAATAATAAGCAGGGCTTAACTAAAAGGCTTTACTCCATTGATGAAGATGCTTTAAAGAAAATGTCATTTGCTCTATTTTCGGAGCTTTCACACATCATTAAGATTTTACCCGAGCAGGTCATACCGTTAATTTGTGGAGAAATTGATTGCATTGAGAAAAAATAAGCGGCATTTTTGCCGCTTTTTTTACCGAATAATTAAATTAAAATACCGATTACTTGAAAAGTATTGTAAATATTAAATACTATGATAAAATAAAATCAGAAGGGCGGTGCATATATGGAAATAAAGTTAATAATAGATGAAAACAGAAAAGAAGAGGTTATTATCTATGCACACAATGAAACTCCACTTATAAATGATATAAAAAATCTGATTGAAAATCATGAAAATGAAATAATTGCTTATGATGAAAATGAAATTATAAAGCTATCAATTCAGGATGTGTACTGTTTTACTATTGAAAGCAGTAAGCTTTATGCAATTACGGAAAATAATAAGCTAATGATTAAGCAACGCCTGTATCAAATCGAAAAAATTTTAGATAATAGCTTTGTTAAAATCAATCAGTCCTCGATTGCTAATATTAAAAAAATTGAAAAATTTTCCGTGTCAATAGGCGGCACCTTGATAGCAAAATTCAAAAATGGATATAAGGACTATGTTTCCAGAAGGCAAGTAAAAACAGTAAAGGAAAGGATAGGTATTTAATGTGAATAAATATTTGAAAGAATTTTTAAAGCGTGGAATGATGTTTTCGGGCTTAGGACCGATTGTGCTGGGGATAATTTATTTTATTTTGTCACTAACCATTGAAAGCTTTGCATTAAGCGGTAAAGAGGTGCTTATGGGCATAGTCTCAACATATATTCTTGCATTCGTTCAAGCAGGGGCAAGCGTCTTTAATCAAATAGAGCACTGGTCTATAACAAAATCAATTTTGTTTCACTTTTCTTTACTATATATAACTTATATACTTTGTTACCTATGCAACACTTGGATACCATTTGATTGGTTAGTAATTGGAATTTTCACAGCGATTTTTGTTGTATCATATTTTGTAATTTGGTTAACCGTTTATCTGATAGCAAGAAAGACAAGTAAGGAATTTAATAATAGACTAAAAAAAGCTTAGCATCGCTAAGCTTTTTTTACAGCGTAAAGATTTAAATCCCAAGCAGGAATATAAGGAAGCCTGCGTAAAAACAAAAAGTATTCTGGGTTCAAGGATTTAACAAGCAACGGCAATCTGTACATATCCTCGCTTTTATGGTACATTGAAACAAGTAAATCCGGAGAAGAGTTTTTTATTAAATTCTTACTACCAAGTAATGCTTCGTATTCCAATCCCTCAACATCATATTTTATAAAGTCGGCAGAGGCGCAAACACTGTCAAGGGCTCTTGCCTCAATCAAAACTGTTTTGTGTTCATAAGAACCTGCAGACGCCGCAGAGGAATTTCGGTTAGCGGAGGCGGAAAAGGTAAGCGTGGTGTCTGTGCTGTATGCGGCGACATTCATAGGATATGTTGAAATACTTAAGCTTTCACAATTGCTTGAAAGCTTTTTGTAATTACGTTTATCCGGCTCAAAGGCAAATATTTCTTTTAAATTCGGACATAGTGAAGAATATTTTTTAACTGTGTCACCGTTATAAGCACCCAAATCAACATAAGTTTTATATTCATTAAGCCTCAAAATGCGCTCAACCTCGGCTTCATCCATTGCGGTTGCTCTTAGATATTGTAACTTTCCTGTCAGCTTGAATCTAACTATATCATCAAATATATCCTTTGATGTGTCATCAAAAAGACAATTTCTTGCTTCGATAAGCTCATTAATATGCAAATCAAAAAATTCTTCATTAAAAAGCTCCCCTTCACAAACAGGTACGTCGGGTGCGTAAACGTTGTGTGATTTTTCCAATGAAAAAATTCTGTTCATAACATCAGGCAGCTTTGTGCCAAATGAAACAACAACGTCAAATTTTCCGTTATATTTTTCAAATGCCTCGCTGTAGGACAAAACCCTTTTGCCTCTGTATAAATGGCCTCTTACAAAGCCGTCACTGGCAAATACGTCAGAATATTCAATTCCGTATTTATCAAAGGTCGAAATTATTTTGTCGGCACCGTTGCCCATACCGTAAATTAAAATCGGCAGAGAACTGTTTTTAAGTGTGTGCCAGATGTCGCAATCAAACTCATCGAAAATCAATTTTTTGTAGTTATTCATTATTATTTCCTTGATTTTTTTATGATTATAATGTATAATTGTAACATAATAATTCTTTAAGGTCAAGGAGAAAAAGTATGGATTGTCTTTTTTGTAAAATAGTCGATGGTCAGATTCCGTCAAAAAAGGTTTATGAGGATGAAAGAATACTTGCATTTTATGATATTAATCCAGAGGCGAATATTCATGTTTTAGTTGTACCAAAGCTTCATATTGATAGCGCAAATGACATAAATAAGGAAAATAGTAAAGAGGTTGCTTATATTTTTGAAAAAATTCCTGAAATAGCAGCTCTTGCAGGAATAACAAACGGCTACAGAATAATCACAAACAGTGGTCCTGACTCCTGTCAAAGTGTTATGCACTTGCATTTTCACATTTTAGGTGGCGAAAAATTGCCGGAGCATATCAGGTAATGGAGTTAGTACAGATTATAGGTATGTTCTGCGGACTTATTGCTTTGTTTTTTGCACTTTCCGCGGGAATATTATATTTTAAAATCAAAAAATTTTTAAGCTTAATTACTGAGGAACAGCTCAAATCAGCACTGCCGATTTTTGAAAAACAGAGAAGGCGTTTATATACATTTGCTACTGTCAGCTGTATCTTTACTATCGCCACAGTAATCATTTCAATTGTAGTAAATATGTAAAAGGTGTTGCTTGCAACACCTTTTTAAATTTGCCTTCTTATTTGTAAAAGTGCATTTTTTTCAAGCCGTGATACCTGTGCTTGAGAAATTCCTATTTCATTTGCGACCTCGCTTTGTGTTTTTCCTGAATAAAAGCGCATATCAATTATTCTTTTCTCGCGTTCATCAAGTCTTTTAATAGCTTCTTTCAGTGCGATATCGTCTATCCACACCTCATCATCAGAGGAAGAGTCCTTAATTTGATCTAAAACAAATAAAGAGTCACCCGAATCATTATATACGGGTTCGTATAAGGAAACAGGCTCAGTAATTGCCTCAAGCGCCAAAACAACATCCTTTTTGTTTTCGTTGATTTTTTTTGCTATTGCATCAATACTCGGTTCAGCTAGCTCTTCATTTGTAAGCTCCTCACGTGCTTGCAAAGCTTTATAAGCTAAATCGCGCATAGATCGCGAAACACGAATTGTATTGTTATCGCGCAAGTATCTTCGAATTTCACCAATAATCATGGGTACTGCATAGGTTGAGAACTTAACGTCCAATTCTACGTTAAAATTGTCAATGGCTTTAATTAAACCAATACAGCCTACCTGAAATAGGTCATCCATATTTTCACTTCTGCTGGAAAAACGCTGAATTATTGATAAAACCAATCTCAAATTTCCTCTGATCAAATCTTCTCGTGCCTTAGTATTTCCACTCTTTGTCATGATTAGCAAGCTGCGTTTTTCTTCATCATTTAGCACCTTCAATTCTGATGTATTAACACCGCAAATTTCAACCTTCGTATATCGCATTTTTTCCCCCTACTTTTTGTAAGGATTATTGACATTTTATCTAGTGTTTAATACAAAAAGTGTTTACCAATAATATCAAGTTGAAGTATTCGACAAAAAAGTCAAAATCTATTGACAAAAAATCAAATAAATGGTATTATTAATGTGTATTTAATAATATTATGTTAGTATGGAGAGTTACTAACAAGTATTAATTTTGGGAGGTAATTATGAAAAATACATTAGTAAGAAATATTCAAATTCTTATTACTGTTGTTGCAATCATATTAATTGCAGTTTTTTCTGTTTCTCCTTTGCTTAGCTTTAAACAGCTTGAGCATGATAAGGTGGATAACGAAATTATGACTGTGGTTGGATATGCATCTAAGGCAGAGCTGAAGGCGACTATGAGCGGCAACGGTGACCTTGAAGCGGCGCAAGAGAAGTATTCTGAGATTTATGATTACATATTGAATGAGGATAATAAGTATGTTGAGCTTTCACCGCTGGATTTTGTAAAAACTTTACCTGACACTGTTAAGTTTATCATTGCTTGGGTAAATGTTATGAACTATGATGTAGCTGTTGAAAGATTAAATGACATGTCTCTTGAAAGCTATGATCAAGCTCAATATGACAGTTGCGTTGCAAAGGTTGAAGAGTATTCGAAAAAGCTTGATGAAATTGATTATAATGCGATTAATTTAAAGAGCATAGAGCAATTTAAGCTTCTGTCTACCGACATAATTGTTCAGCTTATTGACACCGTACAATCCGGAGACTTTGTTCACCGTGTTATTTCTCAATTGATTATTGCAACGGTTAGAGTAATTCTTTTGTTAACCTTGCTTGTATTCTTCCCAATATCTATGATATTTGCGGTTTTGAAAATTTTGGGTATTATATTTACAAGAAATCCTGATGTAAAGCTTGGTAAAGCAATGGTTAATGCAAACAAAACATTTGCCTGGCTCGGATTGATTCTTGGTTTGCTTTCAATTTGGGAGTCACAGTTGACATCAAAGGGTCGCCTTGTACTAATAGTTGCCGGCGTTTCTATTTTAGTTAACATTGTTGCAAGCAGATTTAAGAGCTATTCTCATTACGAAATCCGTTACTTGAACTGTATGCAAATCACGTCATTGATTTCTTTGGTGGGTGTTGCATTGTTTGCTATATATGTAACTAAGGCGAACCTTGTTAGCTTCTGGACAAGTGATTATGTTGAGGCTAGCATTGCCCTTAATAGCAGTGATGAAGGCGCTTTTACCAATGCAATGATAGTAATTTCTTATTTTGCTGCACTTTTAGCTTTGATGTTGCCGTTCGTATTCAGAGGAATTATTTCAATTCTATCTCGAATTGGCTGTATGGACGTAAATCGTAAAAAAGCGAAGAAGGTTAAGCGCAAAAAGGTTGGCACAGGTATTTTCCTTGGTGTATTCATTGTCGCAGTAAACTTTGTTATAATGAACTTATTCAGCGTTGAGCTGCCCGAGGAGCAGGGCACTGCATTTACAGTGGCTTGCGTTGGTGTTGCAATTGCACTTATTGGTAAGGTAGCTATGACAGCCATCAGATTTACATATTTATCAGGTATGAGCCATGCGGAGGCTATCGCAGTTCTTTCCGGTACTCCAAGCGGTCCTTCAGATGCTGATGAAGATGACGAAGAAGATGACGATTATGATGAAGAATAATATTATCCCCCTGCGAAACCGCAGGGGGATATTTACTATATTCAGTTAACTTTTTTAAAATATGCAATTCTTTTGATTTTTGTTATACTGTAAAACCCCCTCTGCAAAAGGCAGAGGGGGTTTGTTGGATTACTTATTTTTGTTCTTTTTCTTTTGTTTTTGCAATTTCTTTTCTTCCTTAGCAGCCTTTTCAGCCTCTCTTGCTGCAATTACCTTATCCATTTGTGATTGGTAAGTAGAACCAGCAGCTGCAACATTGTGATGCTTAAACAAGCTCTTGTTTGGCACTTCACGGAATGTGCTTTTAGCTTCAACAGTTTTTCTAAGGCAGCCGGACTTGAATTCATATGTATCGGTTTTTGGTAAACCAAGAGATAGAACAAGTTCAACCTTTTCATCCTTCTTATTAAACTTAAAGTATCTTGTAACATCATAATTCTGGTAATCAGTGATGTTTTCTTTAAGTGTAGTTGGGGTTGTAATTTCAAAGCGAACATTTTCCTCTCTCACCAGATACAGTGAATCCTTGTCATAGTTCTTAAAGCTATCGACATTGAATATTAGCTTTCTGGAGTTGTGACCGGAAAGATCCATTTTGTAAAGTGAATAAGCATATTTTTCAGGGGTAATGTCTTCTTTACGTAAATAGAAAATTGAATCGTAAGAAACGATAACATCTTCACGCTTCATCTGAGTTGCGATTATTCTATCATCCAAACCGTCATTTCTAACAACGTGAAGGGTAGAATTGTTGTCAAGATAGTAAATATACAAATCAGTAAATTCAACAACTTCCTTGAATTTGTCACAAATAAGAATTCTTTGCTTTCCATCGGTGCTAATCTTTATAAGGATTTTGTTCTTGCCATATCCTTTAACGATATATAACCAGCCGCCGCGAACAGTAATGATGTCTGCAACATTTTGCATAATCTCAAGTCTATCGGTACCCTCTGTGTTATTGGAGAAAAGTGGGCAGAAATCCTTATTACCAACGGTGTAGTAAATTCTATCCTTAATAATCTTATAGAAGTAGTAAATATTCTTTTCAATAAGGGTGTTTTTACCTGATGCAAGGTCATAAACATAAAGATCCTTGTTAAGGTCATTTGGTGTCCATACTGAGTAAACAACCTTACCGTTAATTACGTTATGTACATCACATTTATCATCAAGAAGCTCTTTCTTGTTGCCTGTAATTACATTGCAATCCATAAAATGAACTGCTTCGCTATCGGGATCGGAGTCAGCAGTAAAATAGAAAAGGTTGTCTCCGTAGTAGTCAGTAATGTCAATCATTTCATCAACTAAGGTCTTAGCGGTTGAATTTGTCATATCAACATAAAGAATTGAGTAGTTATTCTTGTGTGGATCGACCTTCTGCTTTCTGAATAGCTTTAAGAAAAATTCTTTAACCTTAGAAACACAGCCGGATGAAAGCTTTAGTGGAATTATCTTACGCATAAAGAACGCTTTTCCGTCATTGGCGAAGAAGAAATTGTCAACACCGTTAATTGTGTTGTACATTCCATTTTTACCTTCGTCAATAATCTTTTCTTCATATGTAATTACGTCAAAACAACGGATTTCTTTATTTTTGTAGATATAGAAAAGCTTGTTTGAGTAACAAGTTAAAAGCTGGGTCAGGCCACTGAACAATGGGTTTTCGGCAGGAACGCCGTCAATAACCTCGAAAAGAGAGAAGGAAGAAATATTTACATCCTCTTCTTCGTAATCCTCAGGTTTACGTTTTTTCTTATTTTTCGTATCATCAACATTGAAAACGGCAGCTTCATCTTTTCTGAAAACATAGTGCTTGCCAACAAAAGAGAAGAGGTCATAATCATAGTTAAAGAATTTATTTAATCTTGATACATAATCAGCAGAGTCAGAAAATCCCTTAATTGACTCAAAAAGCTGAAGTGAATGGCTTTTATCACGTGCAGGGCTTTGGAAAATATTAAGAGCTTCAAAATAAGTCGCAGAAGCATTTATGCCCTTAACAGCAAGCTTTTTAGCAATTTCGTTATTAATTTTTTCTTTTGCAGTTACTATTGATTGAACATCATCAAGCTTTTCAGGCATAGAGAGCTTTTCGCACTTGCTCTTTAATTCGTTAAGCTGTATAAGCATTTCGTTGCAAGTAACTGTGTCAGCACCGAATTTGTTAGCGTAATCGATGTCCATAGTTAATTGCTTTAAGATAGCATCCTTGTTGTCGAGCAAGCTGCGAACTATTAAGGTGTAAGTGTCGAAAAATTCAAGGGCATTTGTATTATCAACAGAATCATAAACAGAAGCCATTTTTTCTTCTAAATCGTTTAATCCCTCGAACTTTTTAGCAAGAGGAATGCTCTTGCTTTGAAAGTCAAGAATCCAAGCAGATGAGTTAGCTCCATTTTTGATCTTGTTCTTTTCAACCATCATATCGATTTCTTCGATGCCGATGGTAGTAATTTGCTTGTAAGAATCCCAAGCATAGTTTTCAAAAAAGTTTTCAAGATAAACAAGGCCGGACTCAGGGGTGTCGATTGACATCGCCAATGAAGCCTTGCTGAAGCTCTCACTTGTTGGGGTATTAGCAATTGCTACAGAAGCTCTGCTAAGCTCAGAAGGCTTGTACTTGTTTTCGCACTGTGGACAAACGATAATATTTTCGCCTTCGTCAACAGTAAGCGGGAATCCGCAAGTGGGACATTTGGCAGTATATTCAACACCGGAAGTTGATTTCTGCTCTTCAGTATTTTGTTCGTAGAAAGCCATAAAAAATTCCTCCAAAATAAATAAACTATAATTTAAGGATAATCAACGCCTTCGTAAGGGGGCTTGCAATGTAGAATACGAATTATCCCTTTAATCAATCCAATAAATAAGCCATACTTTTTTAGTGCCATTATCATGTAAGTGGAGCAGGTTGGCTTAAACCTACATCTACTTCTTATTTCCATAGGCGCAAATGCCTTGTACAAAAGAATTGCACCAATAAGTATCCGTTTAATTAAATGAACAGATAGTAAAAGAAATATAGGCAGTGTATAAAGAGTGTTAAACGGTAACGGTTGATACCTTACTAACAAAGCATATCCAACCCAAATAATAGCTAAATAAAGCTTCGGGAAGGAGAAGTATCTTATTATGTCCCACACTCTTATTTCGCGAATAAGTTTTTTCATTTAAGTATTTTACATTTGTTATTTCGGTAATCAAGCTCAATTGATGTTTCATTAATCAAGGACGGGATATCATCAAATTCGCCATTTGAAATATTAGTGGTAATTTTGTACACCAAGTCTTGTAGCTTTTGCTCGGAATCACGCAAGGATTTGTGGCTCATAGGGTCACTAAATCGGATTTTACTTGCTAAATCAACCAATTGCTGTGAAAGCTTTGGATCGCTTACCTTTGGAATGCAATTGTCTATATCAGATTGCAAAGATCTGATATAGAAAACCTTTTTCCTTGCACGTTTTATGTTATCGTTTAAATATGAAATTGTAGACCAAGCATAAAGAACTAAAACTAAATAAACCGCAGTTATGGAAATTTCGGTCACAAGGGCAGAGGTAATATTTTCAAGACCCAATGACATTAAAATAATACCGGCAATCAAATAAACTATAACGAAAGAATACTGAATAGTAAAGAGAAGCGGCACCTTTACAAGTGTAATATTGCTTGTTTTTGCACAGTAAAAGGTAACAACTAATGTTGTCAAAAGACAAAGTGGGAAGGAAAAGAACCAAGCAATCCAAAATGAAGCAAGGTCAAAATTTGCATCTGGGATTACAAGAAATAAGATTGCATTTGCAGCAGCAAATATAACAAGCAGAGAAATAAGTGAAATTGAAAAAATTCTATTTTTCATTTATGTAACTCCTAACTTAAATTTGGTGTCCGCAACCTGGGCAGAAACGGCAATTATCATCGACGGTTGTTTGACAGAAAGGGCAAACCTTTTCTGCTTTTGCTTGTTCGGCACCACAGCTTGGGCAGAAACGTGCACCGGATGGCAACTCACCGCCACACTTAATGCAAAACTGCTTTTTTACTACAATTGCTTGTCCGCAAGAAGAGCAGAATTTAGCATTATGTATTAAAGCAGCAGCGCAATTTGGACAACGCTCGGTTGACTGCGGTTGCATAGCTTGTCCGGCAACCTTGCCAAGCTCACCACCGATACCAAGGCCCATTCCGGCACCCATTCCGGCGCCCATAGCGGCTCCGGCAACTCCTTCATTTGAAGCAGCAGCTTGCATAATATCGTATCTTCTTTGGTCGTGATATGTAAAGCCTTGGTTTTTTCTTGCTGTAGCTTCAGCTTCACTCATACGGACGGTACGCATAGCATCAATGTCAATTTCACTGATTGCTTTCATACGTGCATTTTTCATTTCGCGAAGCTCTTTAAGGTCGCTGTCAATAGCGGAAATATCATTGATGAAGAAATTTTCAAGTGTTAAGCCGATTAACTCCAGATGCTTGTTTAAAGGTATTTTTACCATTTCTGAAAGCTCAGAAAGTCTACCGGAAAGCTCAAGAATTGGACATTTGCTGTCAATAATTGTCTTGGCGATAACGTCTTTAACACTATGTTTAACCATACCCTTAATTGCGGACCTTACTGAATCAATAGAATAATTATCAAGCTGTCCTACAATTTTGATTAAAAACTTTCTTGAATCAAGAACACGTATTCCCATTTGACCGTAAGATTTAATACCAACAAGTATATTATACTCAGGGTCATTAACTGAAATAGGGGCATCTGTTCCCCAAAGAATATCAACTACAGAAACCTTGTTTATAAAATATACTTCACATTGGAAGGGATTTTTATTACCAAATACTGCTCCAAAAATTCGTTTAATGATTGGGAAATTATCTGAATTTAAGGAATGCCTTCCTGCTGTGAATAAATCAAGAGCTTGACCATCCTTAAAGAAAATTGCCTCTTGAGATTCACCTACAATCAATTGTGATTTGGTATTAAAGTCTTGAATGTGATGTTTATGTACGATGCTACTGTTGTCGCCCTCATATCTTATAACGTCAAGAAGATTATTAGACATAATTGATTACTCCTGTAGACAAAAAGTTCTAAGAAAATTTTATCACTATTTGTTAATAAAGTCAATAGTTTACATTAAAAAACGCGAAATATAATATAATAATAGCTAATATAAATCGACAAAAAGGGTAGAGCATATTTTCTCTACCCGTAAGAGCCTTACAACAAAATTGAAGGCATTTCATTTAACATATTTTCGATAAAAATTCCATAACCTTGAGTTGGATCATTAATTAGTACATGGGTAACAGCACCGACCAGTCGCCCGTCTTGAATTATCGGGCTGCCACTCATGCCTTGAACGATGCCGCCGGATTTTTGTAATAATTCTTCATCTACAACCTTAATTCTAAAGTTTTTTGTATTGTTGTTGGTTGCATCTATGCTTGAAATTAATATTTTGTATTTTTGTGGCTTTCCACTGTCAAGCGTGGTCCAAATATAAGCCTCGCCCTCTTTCACTTCTTCCTTAGGACAAATTTTCATAAGTCCTTCCGGGCACTGAAATGAACCATAGGAAAGTAAACCGAAAACCCCACAAGGCGTATTTTTGGTCAGAGTGCCGATTTTCCTTTGCTGAAAGGTACCCTTTAGCTCACCGGCTGTTCCTGCCTGACCTTTTATAACTCCGTTAATTGAAACATCCATTACTGAACCGTGACTTAACGGAACAGGCTTTCCTGTTGATGAGTCACAAATTGCGTGACCTAAGCCTCCAAATCCGTTCGTTTTTGGATTAATGTAGGTAATTGTTCCAATTCCCGAGGTTGAATCCTTCACCCAAATGCCTGTTTTGTATTTTCCGTCATTTTCTGAATATTTAGGTGTAACATAAAAGTCCATTTCGCTTGAATTTCTCATAACAGTCATTTTCATTTTATTCCCACCATTTTTGTCAACTTGCTTTACAAAATCTTCAATAGAATTAATTGAATTGTCATTGATTTTAGTAATTATATCCCCTTCGCGAACCCCGGCAGAATAGGCACTTGATGCATCTTTTCCCTGCTTTTCAGTGAATTTTACAACAGTAAGCCCATTTGAAATTATTTTAGCACCGAACGCCATGCCGCCTGGATACAGTTCAATATTTTTTATATCAATACTTGATTGAACTTGTGCATATACAGGCAAGCACAATAGAGCAAAAATAAAAACAATCGAGAATAAACGCAATAAAATATTTTGCTTTTTCATTTGATAAGTCCTTTCATTTTTGTACATAATTAATTTGTGCAAAAAGAATTATATTATGTTTAACAAATTTATAAGTGCAAGAAAGAATATTCCAAAATTAAAGCAACAATTCTATTGAAATTTTTTATTTAGTATTGTATAATAATTAAAACAAAGATGTATTGAGAGGCGAAAATATGATTGACAGATTTTTAGAATTTGATGACACCTCTATTCCAACAATTACTTTGGTAAATATGCTTGCGAAAATTTTTGAGGAAAGAGTTTCTGAAATTTCAAATAATGACTTTTTAAATCAAAAAGCATCAAGGTTTATACTTTTCACATTGGGCATTAATGACGGTATTTCTCAAAATGATATTGTTCGCGCTACGCACCTTAAGGGCTCCACCATAAGTGTTGCGCTTGCAAGGCTGGAAAAGGAAGGATACGTAAAAAGGTTAAATGATACATATGATCAAAGGCAAATCAGAGTATATTTAACCGAGCAAGGGGAAAAGCTGAACAGGGAAAGAAATGAACTGATATCGGATATGCAAAAAAAGGCATTTAAAGGGCTCACAATCAAGGAAGAAAAGAATGCAGCATTTGTGCTGGCAACTATGATTAAAAATTTAACTGAAGAAGAATAAAAAAATGGTGTTGAAATTAAATTCAACACCTTTTTTTATTATTGATTTTCTGCTTTAAGAATGTGTTCAAGCCACTCTCTGCCTAAATCAAGAGCTTCATACAAGTCATTTTTAAATGCCTGTTTGCCTTTTACAATTTTATTTCTGTCATTTGAGTGACAAATCTGAACCATAATCATATTTGGTTTATCATTATTATCCTTACCTAAGATATTTAGCGTAAGAATATACTTTTCATTTAAGTCACCGTAGCAGAGCATATCACCATCTCTTACTAAAGGAAGACCTTTGTAAAGAACATATTGATTTTTACTAAGTTCCATTATTATAACCGCCTTTTGATTTCTTTTTTATATGATACAATAAAAAAAGCAATTTGTCAAGGCAGATATTAATTAATTCTTTTCTATGATTTTCAGATCAGTAGGTAATATACCTGATGCTTCATAAACAATTTCATTAATTTGTGCAACCTCATTTGCCAAAAGTCCATCAGACTGAACTATTACAGTTGCCTTGCCCTCGCTAATAACTGCTATACACTCTTTAAAGCCCTTAGCTTCAATCAATGTTTCAATGTTTGATTCATTTTCTATGTCCTTTGCAATTTGAGAAATGTCATTTAATGCTGTCTCTACGGTTTCAGGAAGAGCGCTGTCGCTGGATGCAACGGATTTCAAAACCTCTAGCGCTTCATCACGTGCCTGCTTACGTGATAAAATTGTTTGTGCAAAATAATTTGATGAGTTAGGGTCTTTATCAAGTGTGTTTTCTAAGTCTGTACCGTCTAAATCAATATCTACGTCAGAAATTGGGTCATCATTAGCATCATTATAAAGTATGTAATTTACGCCAATGGCTGTACCAATTAATAATACTGCACAAACAACTATAAGATTTTTGGTACCGATTTTTTTAAAGAGCTGTTTAAATTTGTTGGGTTTCTTTTCTGTGTTCATATCAAATCTCCTATAAAATTTTTACATTACTAATATATTTCAAGCATTGTACATTTATGCTATTTTATTTCTACTATTTCAATTCTGTTAGATGATATTCCCAAGTAGGCAGAAATCAATCTGTTAATTTTCATTTTAACCTCATCATCACCGCCGTTGGTGCAGGAAATGGCAACTCCTCTTACTATCGGATAAATTTCCGTTATGTAAACAGGACTTTCACCGTTATCGGAAGTAATGGTGAGAAAATCATATGTTGTCTGGTTTTGCGCATAAACTTGTTCGCTGGAGTTTTCAAGGGTTACAATGACCTCGGCCTTATTAACTCCATCAACACTTAGTAAAAAAGCTTCTAATTTTTTCTCAAGCTCATTTGTATAGCTTTTGTAATCAATTTTTTCGTTAGCACTGTTTTCTTTTTTTGTACCAAAGCCACCGATTATTACTAATAGAACACCTAAAACAGCCGTAATAATCACAATTAATAAGCTTTTTTTGTTATTTAAAATCATATTTTCTCCTTATATCTTATGTACTTCAACTTTACAACCTACTAAGTCTGTTACGTAGCTTTTAACCTTGTCACCATCATACCATGTTGCTTCATTCAAAAGAGTTATTTCAATTTTATCTATAACAATTGCCTGTAAATTTTTATCATCAATTATAGCGCTTACCTGAACGCTGTCCTCCTTAAAATTGTATTCGTTGATAATTGCTTTTTTGATACCGTCACATATTTTATCTACTGATGAAGCCACAATAATTTGATTTGTCTTATCAATTTTATCTGTATCGATAACTTGTGAAAGCATATTTGAAATGTTTTCACTTAAAACGTCTGTATTTTGAACTATCGATACAATCGGAGATATAAATACTATGGCATATATTAAACCAACTACAAAGCTGATGTATTTTTTTAGCCCCGTATCTCTTTGGGAAATCAAGTTTATCACTATGCCCCCTATGATCGAAACTAATACAATTGTTGATATATATTTCTTCATTGTCCCACCTCTGTACCTGTTTTCAAAAAGATTGTTAAAGAAAAAATAAACAATACACAGGTGCAAGAAACCAAGGTCAGCAAAAATCCGCAAACCGAATCTGCTTCTTCTAAAATTGAGTTTTCGTTGTTACAGCCCATAAGCCTTGACAGTGAAGACAGTAGGTTGAAAGAAAGCTTGTTCAAAAAAAGGTTAATAATTATGGGGAGCATAATGACTGCCACGGCAATTATTGCCATTACACCACAGGATTTTTTTATCATTGTCAGGCTAGCATTGACAGTTCTTAAGGTCTCATTAACAGAGGCGCCCACCAAAGGTACAAAGCTGCTTATAGCAAATTTAGTAGTTTTTAAAGAGATTGAGTCCGCACTTTGAGAAAGTGTACTTTTATATGATAGTACAAACATAAAAAGTGACATAACGAATACGGTAACAGACGTAAATGTTGTTTTAACCGTTTTTGAAATACCGCTTACATCACAGCAATTGTTTAAACATTTAACACATCCAAACGCTAAGCACATTTTGATAAGCGGAAGCATAAATGAAAGCAAAAAGGTCTCTACAACATTAATGAATAATATGAAAGAACTATTTATCACTACTGCGCTTGACATATTTCCGCTCATTGTAAGTGTACTTATTATTATCGGTATAAAGCTGTTCATTACATTGCATAAAAGCTTCATATATGCGGCTGTATTTGATGCTAAGGCATTGCAAACGTTTAAAACAGTAATTGAAATACAAAGAGCAGAGCAAATGGAGAAAATATTGCTTGCATTGGTTTCTGATAAGGAATTACTTAGAATATTGAATATAGAAATTATGATTATTAAAGCTAAAATTGAGGCAAATTCTTTCAAAACCGTATTTATTCCTGAGGTTAAATACGACAGTGTAAGTTCAAAAAAGGATTTTTCGTTAATTTCTCCGTTTATTAATTGCGAAAAGTCTCCTTCTAATAATTCGCTTGGAAAAAAATCCTGTACGTATTCCGGTAGTGAGTCTTTAAAATAGTCAAGCTCATCAGAAATAGAATTAAAAATTTCTCCCTTTATATCTTCTGCTTTTATTGACATAGCCAAGATAAGCACTATGGGAAAAATAAAAAGTAGAATTCTTATTTTTTTCATATTAATTTATCAGTGTTTCACATAATTGAAACATATTTTTAATCAGTGGCAAGGAAATTACAATTATTTCTGCTTTTCCAAAAAAGCAAATACGTTCTGCCAAAGAATTTTCCTGTGCGTCTCTGCATATATCCGCCGTCATTTGTACAGCGAACGCAATTCCCAGGGCTTTGAACAAAATGGGAATGAATTGATAAATGGATGTTCCTTTGGAAATGTCCTCTATGTATTTTAATACAGGATAAAAAATACTCAGTGAAACGCAAAAGACAGAAACAGTTATCAATAACCTTACAAAAAGAGAATATTCGCTCTTTATATTCTTGAATACAATGCAAACTATAAGCGCGCACAGTACTATGCCACAAGCCTTAAATTCGTTCATTAGAATCCAAATACCCTTGTAAGAGTTGTGAACAAATTGTCAAGCTCAGAAACAATAAGCAGCATAACGATTATAATTCCGGCAATTGATAAAAGCGTTGCTTGTTCCTCACGCCCGCTTTTTGAAAGCACTTGACAAGCAACGGAAATTAAAAGTCCGATTCCTGTAATTTTTAATATCATTGAAATATCCATTTTTGCTATACCAAAAGTATTACTGTGCAGCAGCCGATAAAAAGCGCTATAGCACGAAAAACCTTTACCTTTTGGCTATACTCCTTTTCATACTTTTTAATTTCTTTGTCTAAACAGGTAAGAATGTAGTTTAAGCTATTAATCTGCTCATCTTTGAAGCCCTTTCCCAACGCAGCCACAATATTTGAAATATCGCTGTTAAGCTCTTGGCTAAAACAATTGATTTTTCTTTTGATAATAAGGTCCGATATATAACTGTTTGTTGTTTCGTATTTGCTGTAAATTTCATTTAAAGGTAGAGAAAAATATTCGATTTGGTTCTTTACATATTCAAAAAAATCAATAATATTTTTTAGTGTGCTGATTTGCTCCTTTAGCCTTTTCTCATAAATAAATGTAACTGTTATAGCGGATATAATTATAAGAACACTACCTGCTATTTTCATTTAAACAATTAACCTTATACTCGTATTTGTTAAGTGAATTTCTTATCACACCAACCGCATAATCGAAGCAACCGCAGTTAAAAAGCTTCTTTAATATTTCCTTTGATTTAAGCTCCTCGTAGCTTTTTGCGTGGGTGGTTGCAACAAGTGTTACGCCGCAACAAGCTGAATATAATATAGCTTCCGCATCATCTACATTGGTAATTTCATCGCAAATAATAATTTTTGGGGTCATATTTCTTGTTGCTATTTCTATTCCTAACCCTTTAGGGTAAGAAAGAAAAACATCTGATGTTATGTTGTTTAAAAAAGGAGTAATTTCTTCTCTTGTATCTATTACCGCATGTCTTATGCTTGGTTTATGAACAGAAAGGCGACAAACCAAATCACGTAATATGGTTGTTTTGCCAACCCCGGGTGCAGAGTATAATAACACAGAGGAATTAAAGCTGCTTTCTTTTAATAAATTATAAACAAATTTTCCCGCAAAATCAATTTTTTGAGGGAGTCTGATGTTTATGGAGGTGATGTTATAAACACCTGTAATCTCTTTGCTGTTTTGAATTGCTAATCCGCAAACTCCGGCACGTATTCCGTAACCAACACTTATATAGCCCTTTTTTATTGTGTCGGAATGGGCATAAACAGATCCGCCACATAACGAAAGGACAATTTCCTCCATTGTGCTTTTGTCAATGTAAACATCGGTTATAATTTCCGCTTCTTTTATCAGCAGTGAAATATAGTCGCAAGCACGTATTCTGATTTCATTAACAACTGACATTTTATGCTTTGTCAGAAAAATAAGAATATCCTCCTTCAAAAAATGTGGAAGCTTGTCTAATACATAGCAAAGCGATTCATCAATAGAACTTTTATATTTGATTTCGAGTAGCATTTTAACCTCCTTTTTTAGTATTTCTATTCAAAAAAACATTAAAAAAGAACAAAAAGCAAGGGAAATCCTTGCTTTTTTCAAAATATATGGTAAAATTTAGTTTGTAGCATTATTTGGCATTGGTAGTGTGTGTATAAAGCCCTTTGCATCTGCAGTGCAAATATCACCTGCAATAACTTTACCGCGGTATGTTATAACATTTGCATAAACAGTGCCTTCGTAATTTGGATAGTTCATTACCTTAAATGTGTATCGCTGGGCTGTCTTTTTGGAGTATTTTGTAAGGTCAAGCCCTTGCTGCTTTTGTATTTCGTTATATGAGCTTATTACCTTATCAAATTCCTTAGGAATAGTTATTTCGCACTCTTCAGTTGGTGTTTCCATTACCTGCCACCCATATTGACCCAAAAAATCAACAGCATCCTTTGCGCTTTTTACATTGTCAAAGGAAATGTTTTCATTCATTAAAGCTATTTCCCTTGTTGTGTCAATTGAGAATTGCGGAATAAGGAATGCGAGCGCAACAAGTGTAATGACGGCAATTCCGATTACACCAAAGAATTTAAGTGTAGATGCCTTGAAGGAATAAATAAACATTTGAAATCTCCTTGAAAATAGTCTTACTAAATACTATTTTCCAAGGGCAGAAAATATTACAAGGAAGCAAAAAATGATATTACTTTTGGATAATAATCAATACAGAAGGCATGATGTACTCTTGTCTTTGTTTATGAAGAAATATACTGTTGCAGAGCAGACAATAGATGATATGGATTGTTACACAAAGCCCTTTGTAACCGTTTACTTGAATCCAACAATACAGCAAATACAAAAGATTAAAAAAGAGGATACCATCTGCGTTGTAGCAAAAAACAACCTGACAATACAAACTCCCTCGTGGATGAGGGTAATCCCACTTGATAAAAACGTTGCCAAAAGCATTATACGGATATATGAGGAAAATCGTACCTTTGGCAATGGGCGTGAAGTCTTTGGTATTCTTGGGCTTGAAGGAAGATTATTTACTATTGGCGGTGCTTATGTACATTTAACACCGAGACAAATGAAGGCTTTGAAAATCTTTCTCTATAATCCGAACAAAAAATTTGCGTTGTATGATATAAGCAGCTATTTGGATTTTAACACCGATAGAGAGTACGGATTTATCAAAATGGTAGAGGACATAAATTACAAATGCAGAAGGGCGGGAAGAGAAACGCTTATTATGTGCAAAAACAATGAATATTTCATAAGCCCAACGGTTTTGAATTATTAAAAAATATCCGTAAGAAATTACGGATATTTTTTGTTTATTCATTTTCAAGATATCTTTTTGCCTGAGTAGAAAATAGCTCAAAATACTTGCCACCCGTTTGCATTAATTCCTTATGTGTTCCTTGCTCAATAACGTGGCCGTGTTCAAGCACGATTATGTTATCAGCAGTAGTTGCACTGGAAAGTCTATGGGAAACAAATATAGAGGTTTTGCCTTCTGTCAGCTTTTCAAATTGCTGGAATATTTGCTGTTCAGCCAAGGCGTCAAGGGAAGCGGTAGGTTCATCAAGAATCATTATATCAGAATCGGAATAGAAAGCCCTTGCAACAGAAAGCTTTTGCCATTGTCCGATTGACAGCTCAACACCGTCATCCTCAAAGTATTTCATTAGTGGAGTGTCATAGCTTTTTGGCATTTTACTGATGAAAGCATCCGCACCGCTACTCTCGGCAGAGCTGATAATGCTGTTTTGGTCAATATCAGCATTAACATTACCGTAGTAAATGTTCTCACGTGCGGTAACGGCATATTTTCCAAAGTCTTGGAAAATTGTTCCATAAATTCTGTACAGCTGGTTTAAATCGTAATTTCTGATATCAACCCCGTCAAGCAGAATTGTTCCGCTTGTTGGATCGTATAAACGGGTAAGCAGCTTGATGATAGTTGTTTTTCCTGCACCGTTCAAGCCGACTAAAACCGTTGTTGTACCGGCATTTAATTTGAAACTCACATTTTTAAGAACAAGTGTTTCGCTACCCGGGTAAGAGAAGCATACGTCTTTAAATTCGATTTCGTGTGGTATGTGGCGCTTTACGTCAAGTGCGGGAGTAACGTTCGGTACAATTTTAGTTTCGAGGTTATTAAACTCAATCATATTATCAATGAACAAGGTTCCTTGATAAATTGTTGCAGTAGAAGTAACAATTGCGCTGACGCAAGAAATAATTGATGTAAGAGAGCCAGAATAGAAGGAATAATCACCAAGCTTTAAATTACCAAGCCATACCTGATAGCCAACGTAAAGGAAAAGGGCAGAATTGACAAGCGCAGTAACAATGGCAATAATAATATGCCAGGTGTTTTCCTGTAAAATCAGCTTTTTTAAGCCTTTATAATACCTTGCAAAGGTTTCCTTGAATTTAGATATAAATGTATCTGATAAATTAAAAATTCTGATTTCCTTTACCAAGTCCTTATTGGTCATCAGTCTGGAGTAATATTCCATATGGCGTCTTTCCTTTGAGCTGCGGCGCATATATAAAAAGTTTTTTCTTCCGTAAACAAATTTAACAATGGCAGCAGGTAGGGCAAAAACAATAATTATCAATGGTGCAAATGGACTCAAAGCAAATAGTGCAATTATGAAAGATAACATAGAAATTATGTTACTGATCATGTTAAATGTAGTTTGAAGAATTTGAATAGGTCTGAAGCTTGCTTCACGGCTTGCATTTTCAAATTTTTCATAGAATTCCGGCATGTCAAATTGGGAAACATCAATGGATTTAGCCTTAGTTATTATTTTAACTTTAATGTGATTAGAAACCTTTTCTCCGGAAATGCTGATAATTGTACTGTATATGTTACCTAAAATGCTTTTAGATATAAGGTAAACAAATTCAAGAACAATCCAAAAAATTATACCGTTCAATGCCTCATCAGAGGTGATGTCAACAATCATTTGCTGAGAAACATTGTAGGCAGTTGCAATAGATTCAAGAAGCTGGGCTGTAATATAAGCGCCTAAAACAGGAAAAATACCGTTAAATATTGCAGTAAAGGACATTACAAACAAAATTGCCGGGCTTGTCTCCCAAACAAGCTTAAATATGTAAATATATCTTGAGAAAAAACCCTTAACTACCCGTGCGAAATAACCGGGCATTTCTTTTATGCTTTTTGGCTTTTCTTCACCCGCATCAATATTACGTCTTGGCGGTGGTCCGTACATAAAAACCTCCAAATTTTATTACTTCATTTTATTATAACACTCTTTGTTATGTAATTCAAGTACTATTTCTGTCGATTTTACTCGTACAAAAAAATTTTAACAATTACATAAAATGACCTTTTTCTTGCTTGCCATTTGCTATGATTAGAAAAAGGGAAGTGATAGCTTGATTATATATGCTGACATACTTTTTGCAATCAATTTCAGTATGGATTTTTTATCATTGTTTATATGTTCATTGTTGACGCACAGTAGCTTTAAACGCATCAGAATGATAATTTCTTCCTCCATTGGAGGTGCATATGGGGTAATAGGTGTAATTTTTGAAAACAATATTTTGATTTCATTTTTGTGCAGTTTAGTTATAGCAACGATAATGGTTATGGTTTGCTTTGAGGTTAAAAAAGTAAAAAAAATAGCTGTTTTAACTGCAATACTGTATTTTGTCAGTACTATGCTCGGCGGAATTATGAGCTTTTTATATTCGTTTATGAACAAATTATTGGCAAATTATATGAGAGATAACACATATGAAAAAGCATATAGCAGTGCAAGAATTTGTGTAATAATAGGCTTGACCGCAATAATATCAATTATCTTCAGCAGAATTATCACTTCAAAGAAGGATGAGAAAAATGTAAAAATTACCATCACAATTAAAGATAAGGAATTTACGTTGATGGGGTTTTGTGATTCCGGGAATTTGCTCACAGAACCGTTTTCGGGGAAAAGAGTAATTTTAGTTGGCGGAAACAGCGAAATAGGAAGGCTGATAAAAAATGTAGAAATAACTAAACGAAAATATATACCGTATAAGGATATAAACGGAGAAGGTATGTTATACGGAATAAAGCCAAATACAGTCATTATTAACAGCAGTCCTAAGGATGCAATAGTTGCGGTATCAAATAATGATGATTTTAATGGATACGATGCGTTAGTACCAAGTGTTTTATTATGAGGAGTAGTATGAATTTGTTATCAAAAATAAAATTAAAAGTAAAGTCATTTTTTATTAAACTATTTTCAAAGAAGGAGCTTTATTTCATTAATGGTACAGAGCTTTTGCCGCCTCCGCTTGGTTCGGAAGAAGAGCAACGGGTTATCGAGCGGTTAGGCTATGACCCGGAGGCAGCTACGGTATTAATTGAGCATAATTTAAGATTAGTTGTCTATATTGGTAAAAAATTTGAAAATACAGGTATAGGCTTGGATGATTTGACATCAATAGGAACAATTGGGCTTATAAAAGCAATCAATACATACAAGGCAGATAAAAATATCAAGCTTGCAACATATGCTTCAAGATGTATCGAAAATGAAATTTTGATGTACATACGAAAATGCAGCAGCAGAAGGATAGAAATTTCAATTGACGAGCCGCTGAATACTGATTGGGACGGAAATGAGCTGTTGTTATCAGATGTGTTAGGTACAGATGAAGATGAAATATATAAAGATCTTGAAAGTAATGAAGATAGAAAAATAATCAATGAAGCAATTAAAAAGTTAAATAAGCGGGAACAAACAATCATTAAGCTTAGATTTGGTCTTGATGGTAACGAGGAGTATACACAAAAGGAGGTAGCAGATATGTTAAATATCTCACAATCATACATATCAAGGCTCGAAAAAAAGATAATGAAGCGCTTAAGAAAGGAAATAGAAGCGAAAATTTAAAAATATTTGAAAAAATGCTTGACTTTTAGTTGTTGGTGTTGTATAATAAATCGAAAATTATTACTTTACTACGCAAAGAGGTGAAAATAATGAAAGCAGGACTTCATCCAGAATACAAAGAAGCTACAATCAAGTGCGCTTGTGGTAATACAGTAGCAACAAAAACAACAAAGGGCGACATTTCAGTTGAAATTTGTGCTAAGTGCCATCCTTTCTTCACAGGTAAGCAGAAGTTTGTTGATGCTGGCGGACGTGTTGATAAGTTTAAGAAGCGTCTTAACAACGTAAAATAATTTTTGATTAATTGGGTAAGTAGCTTTTCTAAGTTTCTTACCCTTTTAATTTTGTAAAAGGGGGTAAATATGAGAATTAAAGCTGTACTGGTTGGCATTTTTCCGCAAGGAGCTGAGGCCGAATGTCAAAAATCACTTTTGGAGCTTGAAAGGCTTGCTGATACTGCGGGTGCTTATTGCTTCGGTAAAATGACACAGCTTAAAAATGTTCCTGATGTTGCTACTTGCATTGGTAGCGGCAAGCTTGAAGAATTAAAAGAAATTTGCCAAAATAATGAAATTGATACTGTAATTTTCGACTGTGAGCTTACCCCGGCACAAATTAAAAATATCGAAAATGCAGTTGAATGTGATGTAATTGACAGGAGTATGCTTATTCTTGATATTTTTGCCTTGCACGCAACAAGTGCAGAGGGTAAGATACAGGTTGAGCTTGCTCAGTTAAAATATACTGCCCCGAGGTTGATAGGAAAAGGCAAGGATATGTCTAGGCTCGGTGGCGGTATCGGCACACGCGGCCCGGGTGAGAGTAAGCTTGAAATAGATAGGAGACGGTTGGCATCAAGAATCGCTTTTCTTCAAAACGAGCTTATGGAGCTTGAAAAAAACAGACAAATTATGCGCTCTTCTCGTGAAAGAAGCTCATTACCCAAGGCATGTATTGTGGGTTATACAAATGCTGGAAAATCAAGCCTTTTGAACCTACTGACAGATGCAGGAATTTTGGCACAGGATAAGTTATTTGCAACCCTTGACCCAACAACACGTAAATTTAATTTACCAAGCGGAATTTCCATGCTGATTACTGACACAGTTGGGTTTATCAGAAAATTACCGCATCATTTGGTTCACGCATTTAAATCAACACTGGAAGAAGCAGTATATTGCGATTTTTTAATCAATGTAATTGATGCCTCCGATGAGGAATGCGGTGAACATATGGCAGTAACTGAAAGTATTCTTGATAGTCTTGGTGCTAATAATAAGCCAATTTTATACGTGTTCAACAAAATCGACAAATGTACACCCGAAAGACAGTACGATTTAAGATTTTATAATGGTGGTAGAGGCAGGGTTGTCTCTGTTTCTGTGAAAGAGCATATTGGCTATGATGAGCTTGTGTCCCAGCTTGAAGCCTTGTGTAGATATGGAAAAACAAGAGAATACTTTATGTTTCCTTATTCTGAACAAGGGGCATTGAATATTCTTTATAAGAGTTCCGAGATAATCAATACTGAATACACTGATGATGGAACCCTTGTATATGCTTGGGTAGATGAGAAAACGAAGGGAATGCTCTCAAAATTTCTTAAATAAGGAGCTTTTATGGCTGAAAAAAAGATTAAACGGTTGAAGCAAAGCGCTAAAATTGAATTTGTTGAGAAAAAATCCGTGTTTATTGGATATGCTACAGTCGTTAAGGATGAGGAAGAAGCACTTTCCATAATTAAAAGCAAGAAAAAAGAATATGCTGATGCAACGCATAATGTGTATGCATACATGATTGGTGACAATATTGCGCGCTATTCGGATGATAATGAGCCGCAAGGTACTGCAGGTATGCCGACATTAAATTCTATCAGAATGTCAGGTATTACTGATGTTTTAGTTGTGGTAACAAGATATTTTGGTGGCATCTTGTTGGGCGCAGGTGGATTAGTCAGGGCATATTCAACTGCCGCCTCAATGGCGCTTGATGCAGGTGGCGAAGCGATTTTTGAAAGCTACAGCGTTATGAGGATAAAATGCAGCTATTCTGATTATGGAAAAATCAACATAGAGCTAACGAGTAACAATGCTATAATAGATAATACATCATTTGAAGATGATGTAACAATTGACTTTGCAATTAAAGAGGACATTCATAATAAATTTTTGCTTAGAATTACTGACTTATTTTCTGGCAGAATAATTCCGGAAGTGGTTGGTCAAAGGATAGATTCAAATTAATATTTAAGATATTTTACGCAAAAAAAGTATTTTTGACTTTTTTTGCGTATTTTATATATGTTATATTGCGAAAGGAGATTTGGTATGACAGTCGCGGAATTGTTTTGCGAAAGAGAAAAAACATATCTTTCCAAATTTGCTTTTTTAACCTCTAATACTCGCGGTAGAGAAAAGCCTTGCAATAAGTGTCCTAACAGGACGGATTTTCAGCGTGATAGAGACCGTATTATTCATTCAAAATCCTTCCGTAGATTGATGCATAAGACTCAGGTGTTCTTCTTTCCTGAGGATGAGCATTATAGGACAAGAATGACGCATACACTTGAGGTTGCTCAAATTTCACGTATTATTGCTAGAGCTCTTCGGTTAAACGAGGATTTGTGTGAGGCGGCTGCTTTGGGTCACGATCTTGGGCATACTCCCTTTGGTCACTCGGGTGAGAAGGCAATGCAAAAATTCTACAAAGAAACCTTTGCTCATTATGAGCAGAGCATACGCGTTGTTGAAAAGCTGGAGAATGACGGAGAGGGCTTGAATTTAACCTGGGAGGTTAAGGATGCAATACTTAATCATTCCGGCAGCAATGAAGCTTCCACTCTTGAGGGTAGAATAATTAAGCTGGCTGACAGAATTGCCTACATAAACCACGATATTGATGATGCAATAAGGGCAAAAATTCTTTCTATTGATGATATTCCCCGTGACTTGATAAATACACTTGGAAGAGGTCATAGTGAAAGAATAAACAATATGGTTACATCCATAATTACAGAAAGTATGGACAAGCCATATGTTAAAATGTCTGAGGAAATCGGACAGGCAACGGCTGAGTTGCGTTCCTTCCTGTTTGATAATGTATATCATAACAGGCATGTTAAAGCCGAAGAGGACAAAGCGATAGAAATGCTGGGCATGCTCTTTGAATATTACACTAAAAACCCTAAGGAGCTACCCTATTATTGCTACAAAAACACAGCGGAAGAAAGCGTTGAGCGCTGTGTTTGCGATTTCCTTTCCGGTATGACTGACAGATATGCCGTTAATTTGTTCAGAGAACTATATGTTCCAAGCAAATGGAGGAGAACTATATGAATATTTCTCCCGAAATCATTGAAGAAATTAAGTTCAGAAACAATATTGAAAATGTAGTTTCTACATATATTACCTTGAAGCGTGCAGGCTCTAACTTTAACGGTAGTTGTCCTTTTCATAGTGAAAAAACACCGTCATTTACTGTTTTTCCTTCAACGCAGTCCTTTTATTGCTTTGGTTGCGGTGCAGGCGGTGATGCGATTACATTTGTAATGCGTATGGAAAACCTTGATTATGTTTCTGCTATACGTCTTTTGGCAGAAAGAAGCGGAATTAAGCTGCCAGAGGATTCTATACGTAATGACGGTAGAAAAGAGGTTGGCAGGCAACGCGTTTTGGAAATGAACAAGGCCGCTTTGGAGTTTTTCAAAAAATCCTTGTGGGATGAGAATACAGGAAAAATCGCAAGAGATTATCTAATCAATAAAAGAAAGCTTTCTCCTGCTGTTATCAATCATTTTCAGCTTGGCTTTGCACCGAACAGCTTTGGTGCCTTACATGACCATCTTAAAAAGCTTGGCTACAGTGATGAGGAAATGATTGTTGGATTTCTTTGTGGCAAAAGTAATAAAACCGGTGGCGCCTTTGACTATTTTAGAAATCGAGTAATTTTTCCAATCATCGACGTAACGGGCAACGTGGTTGCCTTTGGCGGAAGAGTAATGGATGATTCTATGCCGAAGTATTTGAATACGTCAGATACTCCTGCTTTTAAAAAAAGCAAAAACCTATTTGCTTTGAATTTTGCTAAAAATCATTGTGAAAAAATGCTTGTTTTGTGTGAAGGATATATGGATGTAATTGCTCTTCATGCTTCAGGCTTTGAAAATGCCGTTGCTACCCTTGGCACCGCCATTACATCGGAGCAAGCGCGCATTTTCTCGCGTTATACTAAAAAGGTTGTAATTTCATACGACAGTGATGAAGCAGGGCAAAGAGCGGCTGATAAAG
Source organism: Oscillospiraceae bacterium (assembly GCA_015065005.1). Classification (GTDB taxonomy): domain Bacteria; phylum Bacillota; class Clostridia; order Oscillospirales; family CAG-272; genus RGIG2000. Next base: position 15,581 of record SVRE01000011.1, on the reverse strand, counting down.
CATTCAAGCTACTTCAAGAGGTTGGTATAGATGTTAAAATTTTAAAAATGGATAATGCAAAGGACCCAGATGAGTTTATCAAAAAGAACGGTCCCAACAAGTTTGCATCTTTACTGGAGTCATCTAAAACAAGATTTGAATTTGAGTGTGACAAAGCACTATCTAAATACGATATTAATAACATAAATGATAAAATCAAAGCAAGCAAGGATCTTTGTGAGCAGATAGCTAAATATCCGTCAGAGGTTGAGCGTGAGTTATATTCACGTAAGCTATCAAAATTACTTGATATACCTGTTGATTCTATTCTCAGAGATGTCAATTCGATTATTCGGAAAAACACCTATAAAGACAAAAAAACAGAGGTTAACGAGCTTTATAGAAAAGCAAGCGGTATAGGAGACAGAATAAATCCTGAAAGCGTTGCAAATATTAAAGCTAATAAGGCGGAGGAAGCTATATTGGGCTTGATGATGCTTAAGGGTGAGCATTTGAAGGCTTGTACAGAGAAGCTCAGTGTTGACAGCTTCATTACACCGCTTAGTAAAAGAATTTTTGAAAAAATTTCTCAAGCTTATAAGGAATATGGGAAATTTGATATAGGCTTTATCGAGGGAGATTTTACTCTTGACGAAATATCAAGAATTACAAGGATGCAGTCGGAAAGGGGCAGGCTTTCTATTAATGATGAGAATGTTTTAAATGAATATATTGACATTCTGTCATCCGAAAAACAGAAAAGCATGGATTCCGATACATTTGACAGTATTCTTGACGCGATAAAAAACAAGAAAAAATAATTTTTAGGGGTATAAAATGGATTCAGAAAAGGACTTTAATATTAATGAGCTTATCGAAAAGGGTAATGCTGATGCTAATTTGACCAATGATGACGAATTAGATGCGTTTGATAATTATGACTTTTCCGCTATGGATGAAGAAGAGTTTTCAAAGCTTATGGAAAACTTTGAAAAGAGTGGAATGGTAAATGCTGACGGAACAACCAATGACAAATATGCTGAGCTAGAGAGCGAAATAGAGCAAATGATGAGCTCAGAGGAAATCGAAAAAATGCAAGAAGGTCTTGCAATCGATGACCCGGTTCGTATGTATTTGAAGGAAATCGGTCAGGTTCCGTTGCTTGAGGCTGAAAGAGAGCATGATTTAGCAGAAAGAATGATGAACGGTGATGAAAATGCAAAAAATATGATCGTTCAAGCAAACTTGCGCCTTGTTGTTAGTATTGCCAAAAAACATGTAGGTAAGGGTATGGCTTTTCTTGATTTAATTCAAGAAGGAAACTTGGGCTTAATGAAAGCTGTTGATAAATTTGACTATTCAAAGGGCTTTAAGTTTTCAACATACGCTACTTGGTGGATAAGACAAGCTATAACGAGAGCGATTGCTGATCAGGCAAGAACTGTACGTATTCCTGTTCATATGGTTGAAACTATTCATAAGGTATCAAGAGTTTCGAGAAATCTTTTGCAGGAGCTTGGAAGAGAGCCTACTCCGGAGGAAATTGCAGAAGCAATCGGTATGACCCCGGAAAAGGTAAGAGATACTATGAAATATGCGTTAGAGCCTGTTTCACTGGAAACTCCAATCGGTGAAGAGGAGGACAGCCATCTGGGTGACTTTATTCCTGATGAGGATTCACCCGCACCGTCTGATGCTGCTTCTTATACCCTATTGAAGGAACAACTTAACGAGGTTCTTCACACTTTAACTCCGAGAGAAGAACAGGTTTTGAAGCTTCGTTTTGGCTTGCTTGACGGTAAAACCAGAACTCTTGAAGAGGTTGGTAAGGAATTCGACATTACACGTGAAAGAATTCGTCAAATTGAAGCAAAAGCTTTAAGAAAGCTTCGCCATCCAAGCAGATCTAAAAGACTACGTGATTATTTGGATTAATTTATAATGATTACTTTTGTAGTTTTTGTAAATTATGTACAAAAACCTTGACAAAACAAAGTTAATATTATAAAATATTACTTGTAACAACATATGGAGGATATATTTTCATGAAGAAAAGATTACTGTGTCTTATCATTTCAGTTCTTATGATATTGCCAATATTATTGACATCCTGCGGTGATGATATGACACCTGAAGAGATTGCTAACGCAAACTTCCAAAAAGCAGACAAGGCTTTGACACTTTCACTTTGGATTCCAACTGATGCTGTAATTGATGATAGATTCAATACTCGTTTAGCTGCAGTTCAAGCGTCTATCAACGACTATTTACGTTCAAACAACTATTCTACAGAGTTAGAGATAGTAGCTATAAATGAAAACGAATACTACGAAAAGCTTACTAAGCGTTTCGAAGAAATTAAAGAAAACGAAAAAACTAACGGCAAAGCATATTTAACAGCAGACAAGTATGTAAACCATGCTGTTTTGAATGAAGAAACTCAGATTTATGAAATGGCATACCCTGATGTTTTAAACACTCAGCTTGATATTTTCTTTGTTGGCGGATACAACAACTTTGCAACTTACGTTAAGGGTGGAGATACATATGCCCTTAATGAGTTCTTCTCAGAAGGAAAGATTTACAACGGTCTTTTCAAAAAGATCAGAAGCATCTTTATGGAATCTACCAAGATAGATAACAAGTATTACGCCGTTCCGAACAACCACGATTTTTCTGAAAACGGTCAATATATTTTGGTTAATAAGGAATTGTTTGATGCTAATTCCGATATGGCTTGGGATGAAGCATTTGATTTATTCTCACTTCAAGATTACATAATTAAGATTGGTGACTCTAACATTGAAAATGTAATTCCTTATGTTGGAACTGCTGATGATGTTCCGGGTATTGTTTATTTTGATAAATCCTCATCTATTGCAGGTTCTATAGGTTCAGCAGAAAAGGATGCTAACGGCGCTCCTGTATTTGAGCCTAAATACCTTTATGATTTGGATGAATACAAGAATTATTGGAATTTCTATAAGACCTTAACAGATAAGACATATGTTTCCGCCTCTGTTGCGGAGGGTAAGACTGCGGCTGTCCAAGTCATTTCAGCTAATTTGTTAGCTTTAAAGGAATATGAAGATACCCACTATATTATCGAATCTGTTCCTACTTACGCAGGTATTGATTCAGTTTATTCTTCAATGTTTGCAATAAGCTCTCACTCAGCTGATTACGAAAGATCAATGCAGATTTTGTACCTATTACAGGACAATGAAACAGTAAGAACACTGCTTCAATATGGAATTGAAGATGTTGACTATGTGTTGTCCGGCAATGGAGATGAAAAAGTTCTTCAAACCAAGGACAGTGGCTACAAAATGAATCTTCTTTATACAGGTAATAACTATCGTACATATCCTGACAACGGATCTTCTATGAGCTATTGGGATGCAATCAAGGCTTCAAACCTTCAGTTAACATTACATCCATTTATCAAGCTTCAGACAGCTATGATTCGCGGTGATTTTTCAGAGGAAAAGATGCAGCAGTTCGCTGATAATCTTAGCGCAGTTGTACCTGCTGATCAACAGATAAAAGAAATTTTTGCTAATATGTCTTTTGATGATTTTGAAAATGTTTATTCTGCCTTGAACTACACACTTTCTAAAATAGAAGCTTATATCGAAAATGCTCAGGGCGGTGTAGCTGATGCAACTGCGGCTCTTGATGCAGCTAAGTCAAAGCTTGGGGCTGCTACAACTGAGGAAGAAATTGCTGCGGCAACAACTGAGGTAGAAAATGCTGAAGCTTCCTTAGCTAAAAAGCAAGAAACACTTGATATGTGGAATAATCGTAAGATTTATGCTGAGAAATATGCAACATTGTCAGAATTGATTAATTCTGATGAAAGAAAGGATCTGCTTGATTTGTATGAATCTTTTTACAAGTCCGCAAAATAATTAAACTAAATGGTAGGCAAATGTTTTGTCTACCATTTTTGTCTTCTATTCAAGTTTCCTACATATAAATAATATAGAGAAACAAATGGAGGCAGAATATGGATGAAAGCTTAACAGATATTACTGAAAAACAGGTTGTAAACCTTTGTGACGGCAAAATTTTGGGTTACATAGTCGATTTCATGATCGATGTATGTAATGGGTGCATAACAGCTATAATCATACCTGGTGACGGTGGGATTTTCGGCTTTAAAAAATGCACTGATATAATTATCCCTTGGAATAAAATATGTAAAATAGGCAAGGATACAATAATTGTGGATATTGGTAATCTACCTTCAGTGGAGGATGATCGAGGAAAGAGGCGAAAAAAATAGATTTAGCCCTTAATTGTAAACTTTTTGTGAACAGTGAAAAATGTGTTGCAAACTAAAATATTGTATGATATAATGCATAGGCGCGTAAGAGAGACGCGCTAAATAATATTACACACACATCCGCTTTGATGTGCTGTTGGTGCCGTGTACAGTACATGGTTACAGTGCCAGCGCTTGTGGTGGAAAAACCTAAGGAGGACATTAAAATGTCAGTTATCTCAATTAAGCAATTGCTTGAAGCAGGTGTTCATTTCGGACACCACACAAGAAGATGGAACCCAAAGATGGCAGAGTACATCTTCACTGAAAGAAACGGTATTTACATTATCGACCTTCAGAAGACAGCTAAGAAGTTTGAAGAGGCTTATATGTTCGCACGTGAGCTTTCTGCAAACGGTGGAAACATTCTCTTTGTTGGTACAAAGAAGCAGGCTACAGACGCTATCCGTGAGGAAGCAGCTCGTTGCGGTATGTACTACGTAAACGTTCGTTGGCTCGGCGGTATGCTCACTAACTTTAAGACAATCAAGAAGAGCATTGCACGTCTTGCTCAGTTGAAGAAGATGCAAGAGGATGGAACATTCGACCTTCTTCCTAAGAAGGAAGTAGCTGGTCTTTCTAAGGAAATGGATAACCTTGAAAAGAATCTTGGCGGTATTAAGGATATGGAACAGCTTCCGGATGCTATTTTCATTGTTGATACAAAGAAAGAGCACAATGCAGTTCTTGAAGCTAAGAGACTTGGCATCCCTGTAATCGCAATTGTTGATACAAACTGCGACCCCGATGATGCTGATTACATTATCCCTGGTAACGATGACGCTATCAGAGCAATTAAGCTCATTTCCTCTGCTATTGCAGATGCTGTTATCGAGGGCAAGCAGGGTGAAACACCTGTTGAAGAGGCTGAGGCTGTTGCTGAGGAAACAGCTGAAGATGCTGAATAATTTAAAATTACGGAGGATATTAAAATGGCTGCTATTACCGCAAGTATGGTAAATGATCTTAGACAAAAGACCGGTTGTGGCATGATGGAATGCAAAAAGGCACTTACAGAGGCTAACGGTGACGTTGATGAAGCAATAAAGGTTCTTCGCGAAAAGGGTCTTGCTGTTGCTGCAAAGAAGGCAAGCAGAATTGCTGCTGAAGGTGTTGTTGATATTATGGTTGCTGATGATAAGAAATCAGCTGCTATGATTGAAGTAAATGCTGAAACAGACTTCGTTGCTAAGAATGCAACATTCCTTGAATTTGTTCAGAATATTCTTAAGACTATTCTTGCTACAAGACCTGCAAATGTTGAAGAGCTTCTTACAAAGCAGTATGTTGATACAGATATGACTGTTGAGGCTAAGCTCAAGGACATGGTATTCACAATCGGTGAAAACATGAATATTCGTCGTTTTGTAATTGTTGATGGCGTTGTTGGTACTTACATTCATGGTAAGGGTTCAACAGGCGTTATCGTAACATATGAGGCTGATGATGCTGTTGTAAATAATGATGGCTTTGCTGAATTTGCAAAGAATATCGCACTTCAGGTTGCCGGCGCACCATCACCTGTACTTTACCTTAACAAGGAATCCGTTCCTGAAAAGGATCTTGAGGAAGAGAAGTCAATTATTCTTGCTCAGCTTTCTAACGATCCTAAGAACGCTAACAAGCCAGCTCAGATTCTTGAGAAAATGGTTGCTGGTAAGCTTGGTAAGTTCTATGAAAAGAGCTGCTTGCTTGAGCAGGAATACGTTAAGGAAGACAAGATGTCTGTTTCTCAGTATGTTGAGAATACAGCAAAGGCTCTTGGCGGTTCTATTAAGGTTACAGGATACTACATGTACGAGAAGGGCGAAGGCCTTGAAAAGAGAGAAGACGATTTCGCTGCTGAAATTGAAAAGCTCGTTAAGGGTTAATAATTTAAATGGACCGAGTAAATCGGTCCATTTTTTCTTTACTTTTTCTCGATTTTGTAGTATCATATATTTAGTTAAAATTAAGGAGGAGTATGTCTATGCATTTAAATAAAAATTCCAAGCTATTAAATGGTATAAAGCCATATTTGGTTACGCTTGCAGTTGTTCTTGTTTGCGTTTTTCCCTTATTTAAGTTTGAATACTCCACCGACACATATCATTTTGCCTTACATAATGGCTTGGGAGGCATATATGGCGCAATGAAGTACAATGGAAGACTGATAATATATTTGATTACACGCGCATTAGAGTCAATTTCAGTTAGCTTTATGGGGTATTATTATGTATCCTTTATTATGTCCATTGTTTTTTCAACACTTTCTATTGCGACACTCTACAATACGCTAAACAAGCATATGAATAATGTATTTGCCTTCTTTTTATCCGCAATAACTATATTCAATCCCATGGTATTTGAATTATTTTTATTTATAGAAAAAGGTTTTTTTGCCTTTGCAATTTATATGTCAGTGATGGCAAGTAAGTTTTTTCTTGGCTTTTTAGAAGGTAAAAAATATTATATAGTACTTTCATACATCTTTGTTACTTTAAGCTGCTTTACTTATCAGCCTATGCCCGGGGTTTTTGTTGCGCTCGTGCTTGTATTTATTGTTGCGAATTCAACCGAGATTTCCACTTTTTTTAAAAATGTTGGAATAGCGATTACCGTTTATGGCTTTGCTACTTTTATGAATTTCTTAGTTATGAAGCTATTCAACATGTCAGATCGAATGAGTAGTGGATTGAATTTTGCAAATATTTATAAATTTTTAACTTTTGGTTTAAACATACCGTATCTATTGCTCGTGTATTTAGCTGTTTTTTCTGTTTTGTTCACCGTAATTTTCTTATCATCAAAAAAGAAAAACGGTAAAGCATTTACAAAAGAAAGCACATTGATATTTTTTAAATATGCTTTCATTATGGTAGGCACAATAATAACAACAGCAGCACCTAGCATAGTTACAACCCCGGAAAATGTTTGGTTTACGCTAAGATATTCATATCCGATTGGTATGCTTGTGGGAACAATACCTATGCTTTACAACTATAATCGTGAGCATATGAAATTAAAATCTGGAAATTTATGTAAGATGTCAATTCGAGCAACATTGATCGTAATGCTAACGGTTTCCTTGACTTTTATGGCTCTATTTCATTCCTTTTTCTTTAGCAGACATATTTCAAACGCAAAAGAAAAAGAAGATGCGTTGAAAATTGGTGAAATAATAGCTGAGCACGAAAAAGCAACCGGAACTAAAATCAAATATATCAGCTTATACAAAGATAGCAATTGTTCAATATCATTTGATGGTGTAGTAAATCTCCCAAACTGTAACGTGCGCGCCATTACAACTCCCTGGTGTGATATACCGCATATAAATCTATTCAACAATAGAAGCTTTATCAAAACTCAAAATAGTCCTGAGTATATAAGTTATTTTCAGAGCAAGAATTGGGATGAAATATCAACCGAACAATTTATTTTTATAGGCGATACATTACATTTAGGCATCTACTAAAATATTTTTGTTACAAATCTCATTTTTGCTATTTACAAATTAATAAAAATATAGTATTATATATATGTGAAATTATGACAATTAAAAAGGAGTAGGCTTTGAATAACGGTACACCAGTTTATAAAAGAGTATTGCTCAAGCTTTCCGGCGAAGCTATTAATGGCAAGGACGGTATTTTAAATTTTGAGTATATTAAAGAAATCGCTTCTGTAATTAAAAAGTGTATGGCAAATGGCGTTCAATTTGGTATAATTGTTGGCGCCGGCAACATTTGGCGCGGCAGAAGTGGTGGAGAAATGGACAGGGTAAAGGCAGACCATATGGGTATGCTTGCAACCTGTATAAATGCGGTAGCTTTGCAGGAATCGTTTATCCGTTGCGGTATTGATGCTGTTGTAATGACAGCTGTTGAAATGAAGGCTTTTGCTAAACCGTTTGTTCGCGATGAAGCGATTGATTGCTTAAATAATGGTAAGGTGGTTATATTTGGTTGCGGTTTGGGCATCCCGTTTGTATCAACTGATACAGCCGCAGTAGTTAGAGCTGCTGAAATCGGCGCTGATATTGTTTTAATGGCTAAAAATATTGACGCAATCTACACAGCTGACCCAAGAAAAGATAAGTCTGCTGAAAAGATTTCAAATATAACATATAAAGAAATCCTTGCAAGAGGCTTACAGGCTATGGATTCTACCGCAACCTCTTTTGCAATGGATAATAACATAGCGATTCACGTCTTCGGTCTTGACAAATGTGAAAATATTTATGATGTAATTATGGGTGCCGAGATGGGTACCGTAGTAAAAGGAGAATAAAATATGAAACTCGACACTAAAGAATTTGAAGCAAAAATGAGAAAGTCCATTGACTCTTATATATATGAGTTGGATGGAGTAAGAGCAGGCAGAGCCAACCCGAACGTTCTTTCAAGAATTAATGTTGATTATTACGGCTCACCAACACCAATTAACCAAATAGGTTCTGTATCTGTACCTGATGCAAGAACAATTGTTATTCAGCCTTGGGATGCAACAACATTGAAGGGCATTGAAAAAGCAATTTTGGCATCCGACATTGGTATTACGCCGGCAAATGACGGTAAGGTTATCCGCCTTGTTTTTCCACAGCTTACCGAGGACCGCAGAAAAGAATTGAAAAAACAGGTTTCTAAGCTTGGTGAGGATGCAAAGGTTGCAATCCGTAACATCAGACGTGATGCAATGGATAAGTCCAAGGAAATGAAGAAAAATTCCGAAATGACAGAGGATGAGCAAAAGATTTCCGATAAAAATGTTCAAGATTTAACAGATAAGTACATTAAAGAAATCGATGGCATTACCGCTGCTAAAGAGAAGGAAATAATGGAAATTTAATTAAATTACTGAAATAGGTTGCCATATATTTCTATTGGCAACCTTTATTCAGCTATTTGAGGTTATTATGTTTTTTAACAGTATTAAAAAATTTAAGGTTGATGACCGATTAAAGCATATAGCTTTTATAATGGACGGAAACGGCAGGTGGGCAAAGGCACGTTCATTGCCTCGCCAAGTTGGCCATAAATACGGTGCAAAAGCTTTTGAGGAAACGGTTAAGAATTGCCACGCTTTTGGAATTAAAATAGTTACCGTTTATGCTTTTTCTACTGAGAATTGGTCCAGACCCGAAAATGAAGTTAACGCAATTATGGAGCTTTTGAACACTTATATTGACAGAGCAAAGGAGCAAAAGGATATTCGCTTTGTATTTATTGGTGATAAGTCTGTTCTATCGCAAGAGCTTAGGGATAAAATGATAGAGCTTGAAGAATCAACCTTATTGTATGATAATGTTTTAAATATTGCCTTTAATTATGGGGGAAGAGCAGAGATAATTTCAGCTTGTAATTCCTTAATATGCGAAGGTGTAAAAGAGGTTAATGAGAAGGATATTTCTTCGCATTTATATACAAGTCATTGTCCTGATCCTGACTTGATCGTAAGAACAGCCAGTGAATATCGGCTTTCAAACTTTTTGTTATGGCAATGTGCTTATTCTGAGTTTTATTTTACAAGTGTACTGTGGCCTGATTTTAATAAAAAACAGCTCTATAAAGCAATTAAAAGCTTTTATAAAAGAAAAAGAAGATTTGGTGGCTTAATTAAAGGAGAGGAATAAATTATGTTAACAAGAATTATTACAGGTGTTGTTGCTATTGCATTGTTTATACCTGTTTGTTATTTTTCTTATACCGTAGCATTCCCAATTGTGATTGGCTTGTTATGCTGCATTGGTGTATATGAAATGGCAAAATGCTTAGGCTTTGATAAAAAGCTGCTCATATCTATACCAATGTATTTGATTGCACTCGGTTTACCGATTTTAAGGTTTTTTACAAGAACAAATACGCCGTTTTTAGCATGTGCTATGGTTGCATTTTTTGGAATACTCATATTTGTTTTGACATATGTAATGCTAAAGAAAAATACTGTTAAGTTATCTGAAGTATTAACATTTTATGCTATGTTTGTTTATATTGTAGGATGCTTTTCTTCTATGGTTGTAATTAGATACTCAGCAGGTGGAAAGTATTATTATTTGTTAGCATTCTTAGGTGCTTGGGTATGTGATACATTTGCATATTTTGTAGGCAAATTCTTTGGTAAGCATAAGCTGATACCTGAAATCAGCCCAAAAAAGACAATAGAAGGGTCTGTTGGAGGTATTGTTTTTACAATAATAGGATTTGCTGTATATGGCTTAATAGTTAATAATATTTTTGATGATGCAAATTTGAACTATGTTAAGCTTTGCATACTAGGTCTTGCACTTTCAATTGTATCACAAATTGGTGATCTTGTTGCTTCAAGTGTAAAAAGACAGTACGATATTAAAGATTATGGTAGTATTTTCCCGGGACACGGCGGAATATTAGACCGATTTGACAGTGTGATGCTTACTGCACCTACACTTTACATTTTAAATATAGTCCTAAAGTATTTCTAATGGAGAATATAAATGAAGGATTTTGACAAATCTATTGCAATTTTAGGTTCAACGGGATCTGTTGGTAAGCAGAGCGTTGAAATTGCTAAATTTCACAATTTGGATGTCGATTTACTAATGGCGTCTTCTTCAGTTGATGACATTGAGAATCAAGCAAGAGTATTAAAGCCAAAGGTTTGCGTTTTGACTAATAAGAAAGCCGCAGATGTCCTCAAAACTAAGCTTTCTGATACAAGTGTAAAGGTATATGGCGGAGAAGAATCCGCCATTGCTTTGATAGAGGAATGTCAAGCGAGTGTAGCAATTAATGCTGTTAGCGGATTTGCTGGACTAGCTCCTGCCATTGCTTGCGCAAGAACAGGAAAACGCATTGCAATGTCCAACAAAGAAGCGATAGTAACTGCTTACAAATTTTTAAAAGATGAAATTGATAAAAATAATGCCGAATTAGTTCCGGTTGACAGTGAGCACAGTGCAATTTTTCAGTGCTTGCAAGGTCGAGCTGAAAACAGTATTAAAAGAATAATTTTAACATCCTCCGGAGGGCCTTTCAGAGGCAAAAGAATTGATGATCTTAAAAATATTAAAGCAGAGGACGCATTAGCCCATCCAACTTGGAAAATGGGTGCAAAAATAACCATCGACAGCGCTTCATTGATGAATAAGGGTTTTGAGGTTATTGAGGCTGTAAGGTTGTTCGATGTCGCTCCTGAAAAGGTATGCGTGGTCGTTCATCCTCAAAGCATTATGCACTCTGCTGTTGAATTTGCTGATAACAGCGTGATAGCACAACTTGGTTCGCCGGATATGCGTACTTGTATTCAGTATGCTATAACTTATCCAAAAAGGGAAGTATCGCTTGCAATGCCGCTTGATTTTTCCGCATTGATGCAATTGACGTTTTGTGAGCCTGATATGGATACCTTTACACTTTTACCCCTTGCTTTTTATGCAGCACAGGAGGATGGTGTAATTCCAGCTGTTTTAAATGCAGCTGATGAGGTTGCTGTACAATATTTTTTAAATAACAAAATTGGTTTTACAGATATTTTTGAAATTGTAGAAAAAACAGTAAAAGAATTTAAAAATATTGTTAATCCCAGCTTAGATGACATAATAAATGCTGACAAAGAAGCAAGAATTATTACAAATGAGCATATAAATAAACTGATTTGAATTCATTGAAAATTTTTCATGCATTATTTACGATTACGAGGAAAAAATGATAGTTTTATACATTCTTTTGGCACTTTTAGTGTTCGGCGTTTTGATATTAATACACGAATTGGGGCATTTTCTGTTTGCAAAAAGATTTGGTGTTACCATATCAGAGTTTTCTATTGGAATGGGTCCTAAAATAGTGTCAAAAAAAGGTAAGGATGGAGTTAACTACTCCTTGCGTGTCCTGCCAATTGGCGGTTATGTTGCTATGGTTGGTGAGGATGAAGATAGTGAAGATCCAAACGCGTTTAATAAAAAACCCGCTTGGCAAAGGTTTATTATCGTTATTGCTGGTGCAATTATGAATTTGTTGTTTGGGATTATATTAATGGCTGTGCTTACTATGTTTACACCTCATTTTGGCGGTACAACAGTTGCTGAGTTTTACGATTATTCCACAAGTAATAAAACCGGCATTGAGTTGAATGATGAAATTATAAAAATCAATGGAGCATCGGTTCATACTGCAAGCGATTTAAGCTACGAAATAATGCGTAGCGGATATAAGCCTGTTGATGTAACATTAGTAAGAGACGGCAAGGAAATCACTATAAGTAATGTGCAATTCCCTCAAACCAGCTCTCAAGGAATAGCCTTTGGTTCAATGGATTTCAAAATCTATGAAGAAAAGAAAACCTTTGGAGTTATATGCAAAAACGCATTTTATTCTTGTACATCAACGATTAAAATGATTTGGGATTCATTATATGACCTTATCAGCGGCAGATATGGTATAGAAGCTGTTTCCGGTCCTATTGGGGTTACCGGAGCTATAACCGATGCTGCCCAAACCGACACCTACACATTTTTTTATTTGGTAGTAGTCATTACAATGAATCTTGGAATATTTAATTTATTACCAATTCCGGCGCTTGACGGCGGTACACTGTTATTTCTGTTAATTGAAATGATATTTAGAAAACCAATACCAAGGAAAGTCGAAAACGGATTGAAATTTACATTCTTTGCATTGCTTATGCTACTTGTAATATTTATTTCGTTTAAGGATGTTTTCAGCTTGTTTAAATAAGAGGACTTATGAAATACAATGATATTAGACATAAAACCAAGAGTGTCAAGATTAAGGATAAAATAATAGGCTCTGATAATGATATTTTAATTCAATCAATGACCAATACGGATACATTGAATTCAAACGCAACACTTAATCAGATATTAGAGCTTGAAAGAGCAGGATGCGATATAGTTAGAATAACAGTTCCCAACCTTGAAAGCGCTAAAACCATTTCTGTTATTAAAGAAGCGGGTGTAAAAATACCTGTGGTTGCTGATATTCATTTTGACTATAAAATAGCCCTTGAATGTGTAAAGCTTGGAATAGACAAGATTAGAATTAACCCTGGAAATATCGGAGAAGACTGGAAGGTTAAGGAGGTTACTGCCGCCTGCAAAAGTGAAGGTATACCAATCAGAATAGGTGTTAATGGCGGCTCACTTGAAAAGCATATTTTAGAAAAATATGGTGCACCTACTTCTCAAGCCCTTGCAGAAAGTGCTTTTTATCATTTGGATTTACTCGAAAAATTCGGTTTTTATGACTCGGTTATCTCTGTTAAATCTTCCAATGTTAAAAATATGATTGAAGCTAATAGGATAATATCTTCACAATGTGATTATCCCATACATTTGGGTGTTACCGAGGCGGGTGACTCTTACACAGGATTAATAAAAAGCTCCGCTGGTATAGGCTCGTTGCTCTGTGATGGAATTGGAGATACCATACGTGTTTCACTAACCGCTAATCCTATTGATGAAATCAAGGCAGGAAGAGAGCTTTTGTCTTCCTTGGGCTTTTATAACAAAGGAACTATACAAATTGTTTCCTGTCCTACCTGCGGAAGAACAAAAATTGATTTAATTGACTTGTCTCAAAGGTTTAAAGACGCTATTAAAGGTTTTGATACAAAAGGCAAAAATTTAAAGGTTGCTTTGATGGGTTGCGTTGTTAATGGCCCTGGAGAAGCAAGAGAGTGTGATGTAGGTATTGCAGGCGGACGCGGCTCGGCGGTCCTTTTCCGTCACGGTGTGATTATTGGTAAAATTTCAGAGGATGATATAATACCTACACTTTTAAACGAAATTAAAAAATTAGTAACGGAAAAATAAGGGGTAAAAATGAATTTACTTGATAGATTTCCAAAATATACACCTTCAGATGATTTGTTAAAATATATGTCAGCACAGGTGGATAAGCTTAGAATTGATAAAGAACAAAGAATGATGGAAGTCGATATTATCTCTTCCATCATTATTCCTAAATTAAAGCTCTATCAGCTTGAAGAAGAGATTAAAAATGCCTATAGCCTGAATTTTTTCAGAATATATCCTAAATATGACAAAGAGCTTTTTAACAGTGATTATCTTGATGAATTAGTACAGGAATCTTATAGACAGGGTATTGTCAGCAAAGGCTTTTTTGAGGATTATAGCACCTCATTCAGTAAGGAAAAGATAGTATTTAAGGTTCCTTTCATTCAAGGCGGAATAGAGCTTTTGACAAATGGAAAAACCAGTGATGTAATATCAAAAATCATCTATGATGAATTTGGATTGAGAATACCTGTTTCCATTGAGCAAAGAGAAGACTATAAGAAAAATCAAGAATTTTTTGAAAGTGAAAAAATAAATATATTAAAAAGAGCATTAGAGGAGCAAAAAAGAGCGCAGTCATCAAACGCTAAAAAGGAGGCTACTGCTGAAAAGGCTCAAGCCATCCAGTCTGAATTTAAAAGAGCGAATTCCTTCTTTACCAATGATGTAACCATTGAAAAAGAAGGCAATATTATAAAATGCGGTAACATTTCCTTTGATATTTCAAATAAAGAGTACGTTGTCGGTGGAGAATTTGAAATCGAGAACATAGTACCAATTCGTAATTTGGATGTGGGTATGTATGGTGTTTGTGTTTTGGGAACTGTTTTTGATATAGCGGAACGTCAAATTAACAGAGGTTCTACAACACTAATAAATGTATCTCTCACTGATAATGACTCTTCTATATTTATCAAAATAACAGTACCGACTTCAAAAAAGGATGAAGAGCTTTCATATTTCAAAAAAGGCAACGCGTACGCCATCAGATGCTCTGTAAAGAAAAATGAATATGATGGTGAACCATATATTTCATACCTTGATGTATATAAAATCGGCATTATTAAGAGAAAAGATAACGCTGAAGATAAAAGAGTTGAATTACATTTACATACAGTTATGTCAGCCTTAGATGCTACAATTGATCCGGACAGGCTGGTCGATACTATTAAAGAGTGGGGACATAAGGCAGTAGCGATTACAGACCATGGAAATGTCCAGGGATATCCACCTATAATGGTCGCAGCCGAAAAGAAGGGTGTTAATATAATTTACGGTATGGAAGCGTATTTTGTTAATGATACCGCTGCCGACACATCAAGAGTTATATTTGGCCCAAAAGGTGCTGTTAAGCACGGTTCATTTAAAGATGAATATTGCGTTTTTGACATAGAAACCACAGGTCTTTCCTTAGCAGAGGACAAAATCACAGAAATAGGTGCTGTAATTGTCAAGGATGGCGAAATTATAAGCAAATATAATGCGTTGGTTAATCCACAGCGA
>SVRE01000078.1 GCA_015065005.1 Oscillospiraceae bacterium | reverse complement strand
TACAGCAGAAAGAATTTTCTGGCCAATGTCCACAGTAAGCTGGGCATATCCAAAGGATGGCTCTGGCAAGAATGATGAGGAAAACGGACGTGACTATCCTGTAGCTGACTACGATAAGGAAGAGGTTAAGACTCTTATCGAGGGCTATATGGAAAAGGCAGGCGTTACAGCAGGCGACAGCTCACTCAGACTTATATTCACAATCGCAGGCTCCAACCTTCAGGACCACCCAACCTATAAGACCTTCAGAGATGCGGCAGCGCTCTTGAACGAAATGGGCTGGCAGATTACAGTACAGGCAGATACACAGGCGCTTACAAAGCTCTCAACAGGCTCACTTGCAGTTTGGGCAGCAGCTTGGGGCTCCACAATCGACCCTGATATGTACCAGGTATACCACAAGAACTCAACCGCAACAAGCACACTTGCTTGGGGCTATCCATCAATCAAGACATCCGACTCAAGAGAGCAAAAAGATATTTTGAACGAATTGAGTGAAAAGATTGAAAAAGCTCGTGAAACTGACGTTCAGGCAGACCGTGCAGCACTTTATAAGGAAGCTATGGGCTTGGTTCTTGACCTTGCAATTGAGCTTCCTGTATATCAGCGTAGTGTAGTTTACGTTTACAACGCAAACGTAATTAAGGAAAGCTCTTTACCGGAGGCTTCCAACCCATATTCCTCACCACTTGACAGAATTTGGGAAATCGAATTTACAGACTAATATAGGAGAAACAAAGACCTATGTTAAAGTACATACTTAAAAGATTAGCACTTTCAATATTAATACTTATTGGTGTGTCACTTATCATTTATTTCTTGATTCGTTTAATGCCTGTTGACTTTATTCAGAATAAAATCAACGCAATGAACCAGGGCGGTGCAACCGTTCCCCAGGAAACAGTTGATAAGATGTACGAAATGTATGGACTTGAAGCAAACCCTACCATTGGCGGTATATTTAAAGGATATTGGAATTGGCTGAAGGCTCTTTGCCGTCTTGATCTTGGAACAAGCTTTAAGTACGGCATTCCTGTAGCCGATGTAATTGTGGACCATATGGGCGTTTCCTTTGCGGTTGCGCTCATTGCCACAGTATTTGAGTTCTTGATTGCAATTCCTCTTGGAATTACAGCAGCTACCCACCAGTATTCAATCCGTGACTATGTTGTTACAGTATTTGTAATGATAGGTATTTCATTGCCATCCTTCTTCTTCGGTCAGATGTTGAAGGACTGGTTCGCTATAAAGCTGGAGTGGTTCCCTATCTCCGGCCTTGTAGATGCAGGCGGCTCCGCAACAGGACTTGCGTTGCTTCCTGACTACATAAGACATATGTTCTTGCCTATTTTAACAGTTGTAATTCTTTCCATTGGCGGAAGAATGAGAATGACAAGAACAAATATGCTTGAGGTAATGAATTCCGACTATATTCGTACTGCAAGGGCAAAGGGCTTAAAGGAAAGCAAGGTTATTAACAAGCACGCATTCCGTAACACACTTATTCCAATCGTAACAACTTTAGCAGGCTTGCTCCCATCACTCTTCTCAGGTGCTATTATCACTGAGCAGGTGTTTGACTTGCCTGGTATCGGTAACGTAGCTCTTAAAACTATGAATGAGGGTGATATTCCATTCATAATGGGCTACAATATGTTCTTGGCAATTTTAAGCGTAGTGGGAGTATTGCTCTCCGACCTTATGTACGCTGTTGTTGACCCAAGAGTTAAGCTTGAGTAAAGGAGGATTTTAGCTATGGAAGAAAAGAATCTTAATAATGAGCTTGAAGACGTGGCAGAAAATTCTCTTGAGAATAATACTCAGCCACAGTCAGAGGACGAGCCTTTAGATAAAAATATAAAGCTAATGTCCCCGACACGTATGGTTTTACGCAGATTTTTCCGTTCAAAGCTAAGTATTATCGGTCTTATAATGGTTATAGGACTGTTCGTATTCTGCTTCCTCGGTCCTGTTTTCTATAACGAATGGGGCGAAACCGAGCTTGACGAAACAGGTAAAACCATCTACACACCGACAGTTGTTAAAATAACAGACGAAAACGGTGAAACCTACGAAATTTATCAAACCATTGAAAAGGTGGTTAAGGATAATTTACTTGCTCCCCCGTCAGCAGACCATCCTCTCGGCACAGATAAGGAGGGCTATGATATATTGGCTCGCCTTATGTACGGTGGCAGAATATCGTTGATAGTTAGCTTCTTGGCGGTATTCCTTATAACCGTATTAGGTGTTGTTTTGGGCGGTGTTGCAGGCTACTTTGGCGGCGTAATTGATAATATTATAATGAGAATTTGTGATATTTTAATGTGCTTGCCGGGTATTCCGATTTTGCTTATCGTTGGCTTTATTATTGACGGTTGGGCAGAAAGCCATCCTGATATTCCCGTTCAGGACTACCGTATTTATATCCTTATGGCGTTTTTGTCTATCATTTCCTGGACAGGTACAGCCCGCCTTGTTAGAGGACAGATTTTGTCCTTGAGAGAGCAGGAGTATATGGTAGCGGCAGAGGCTATGGGCTTCTCCACAGGCAGAAAAATATTTAAGCACCTTGTACCAAACGTAATGCCACAGCTTATCGTGCAAATGTCACTCAGCCTTGGCAGTATGATTTTGTATGAAGCAACACTTTCCTATTTAAACCTCGGTGTTAAGGCACCGCAGGCAGCGTGGGGAACAATAATCAACGTAATTTCAACAGATATGGACATTTTGCAGAATCACTTTAACGTATGGGGTCCTGCTGGTATTTGTATCGTAATTGCCGTTCTTGGCTTTAACTTTGTGGGTGATGGCTTGCGTGATGCCCTTGACCCTAAGATGAGGAGATAATGAGATGACTATAATTGAAAAGCTCAAAGGCCTCATTTTAAAGAATAAAGACGGTAATGAGGTTAAAACAACAAATTCATACCTTTCAGGTAAGGAAATTCGCAAAATCGCTAAGGAAAACTCCAAGGTAATGAAGCGCTTGGAGGCGTATAAATACCGCAAAGCGCAGGAAAGCGAATTTGTAACAAGCTTGAAGGATTCAAAAAATATTTTGGAAATTGATGACTTACATACATACTTCTTTACAGACCAAGGTGTTGTAAAGGCGGTAAACGGAGTTTCCTTTGATATTCCAAAGAACGCAACCGTTGGTGTCGTTGGCGAGAGTGGGTGCGGCAAGAGTGTAACAAGTATGTCAGTTATGCGTCTTTTGCAGGGCCCGCAGGGCCAGATTTACTCAGGCGATATTCGCTTTAAGGCTTATGACTATAAGCGTGACCAAAACGGTAAAATGATTCCTGTTTATGAAAAGGATGAAAACGGAAAGACAGTTTTTGTAAACAAGCTTTCCAAAAACGGTACTCCTGTATTAAATAAGGAAGGAAAAGTAATTACCGAGCCTAAGCAAAAGTTAAATGCAGACGGCTCCTTAATGTACGAAATGGAGGAAAAGGTTTACGATATTGCAAAAATGCCAATGAGTGAGATACACCGTATCCGCGGCAAGCAGATTGCAATGATTTTCCAGGAGCCTATGACCTCCTTAAATCCAATTTTCACAATCGGTCAGCAGCTTGATGAGGTTACATTTATTCACGTGCCCGGCGCTACAAAGCAAATGGCTAAGGATAAGAGTATGGAAATGCTGAACCTGGTTGGTATTGCAATGCCTGAGCGTGTGTATAAGGCATACCCGCACGAGCTTTCAGGAGGCATGCGTCAGCGTGTTATGATTGCCATGGCACTTGCCTGCAACCCACGCTTGATTATAGCGGACGAGCCTACAACGGCCCTTGACGTTACAATCCAGGCGCAAATTCTTGATTTGCTACGCGACCTTAAGGAAAAGATTGACGGCTCTATTTTGCTTATCACCCACGACCTTGGTATTATTGCCGAAATGGCGGACTACGTGGTTGTAATGTACGCAGGTAGAGTAATTGAAAAGGGTACAGTTTCGGAGATTTTCCATAATCCAATGCACCCATACACAATTGGCTTGCAAAAGTCAAAGCCAACTCTTGAATCCAATACAGATACTCTGTTCAACATTCCGGGTAACGTACCAAACCCAATCAATATGCCAAACCACTGCTACTTTAAGGAAAGATGCTCTAAGTGTATCGGTAAATGCTCAGGAGAATATCCGGGTATGATACAGGTTAGCCCAACCCACTATGTAGCTTGTCACTTATATGAAAACAAGGAGGAGCAAAATGGCTGAGGAAAAAATTTTAGAAGCTGAAGAAGTTAATAGCTCCCCCGTGTATGATGACGAGGCTGAGAAGGAAAAATACTTAGCGGCAAAGAAGGCAAGAGCAGAAGAGGACTTTAAAAAGCCCATAGATCCGGATGCACTTTTGGAGGTGCGCCATTTAAGGAAGGCGTTCCCACTTAAAAAGTCATTAACAGGTAAGGTTTTGCAGGAGCTTGTAGCCGTTGATGATGTTTCCTTTAAGCTTCACGCTGGAGAAACCATCGGTATCGTTGGTGAGAGTGGATGCGGTAAAACCACAATGGGTAGAACAATTCTTAAGCTTCACCCATCAAACGGCGGCCAAATTATATTTGACGGCAAGGATATTACAAATTATAAGACAAAGGATATGCGTGAAATCCGTAAGAAAATGCAAATCATTTTCCAGGACCCATATTCCTCCCTGCCACCGAGAAGCACAGTTGGCGGCATCTTGTCAGAGCCTGTAAATGTACATAATATTGTACCTAAGGAACAGGTTAAGGACTATGTTCTTGAGCTTATGGACAAATGCGGCTTGCGTGATTATTATTACGAAAGATATCCGCACGAATTCTCAGGTGGTCAGCGTCAAAGAATTTGTATTGCCCGCGCGCTTTCCGTAAATCCTAAAATGGTTGTTTGTGATGAGCCTGTTTCCGCCCTTGACGTGTCAATTCAAGCGCAGATTATCAACCTTTTAAAGGAGCTACAGGACTCAATGAACTTGGCATACCTGTTTATTTCTCACGATTTAAGCGTAGTTAAGTTTATTTCCGACAAAATCGGTGTTATGTACTTAGGCTCAATGGTTGAATTCGGCTCAAAGCATGACATTTTTGCAAACCCACTTCACCCTTATACAAAGGCGCTTTTCTCGGCAATACCCAATCCTAACCCCGATGTTAAGATGAAGCGTATTCCGTTAATAGGTGATATTCCATCACCTGCAAATCCGCCAAAGGGCTGTCGCTTCCATACCCGTTGCCCTTACGCAAAGGAAATTTGTAAGCATATCACTCCGGAGTATAAGGAATATGAAACAGGTCACTTCGCAGCCTGCCACCTTTTAGAGGAATAATAATGGCTGAAAAAAAGAAAAAGGAAAATAAAGAAAAGGTAACCTATATAGATGACGGACGCACAATTGCGGACATGTCAGCCTTAGGCTACAGGCCAAGGGATAATTCCCAAATGGGTCGTTCCACCTTTAAGGACAAATGGAATACCTATTGGGGCGCAGTCAGGATGATGCTTATACCAACCTTAGTAGTTGTCGGCATAATCACTGCGGCTTACCTTATTATGTACTTTGCCTTAAAATAATCAACTAAAAAGGAGTGTTGTACCAACACTCCTTTTAAAAATACTAAAGACCGCACGTGACTATCACGTGCGGATTTTAGTTTGAAAAGAAAGAGCTAAATAAGAGCTCTTGGATTGTCAATAAGGCCTATCAAATAGTCAGCAGAAAGATTGTAAAAACGGCAAAGAATTTTCAAATCATCTATTTTCAGTTCGGCTCTGCCAGCTTCAATGTGATTGTATCCTTGCTGTGATTTGTTCAATAGCTTTCCAATTTCTGCCTGAGTTAAATCTCTGTCTTCTCGTGTACTTTTAAGTAATTCTCTATAATCCATAAAAAGCCTCCTGTAAAAAAATCTTAACATACTCATATATTGAGTATTGACAAATACTCAAAGATTGAGTATAATTAGATTGTAAAGATAATTCATTAAAAGTATTAGAGGGGAGAAAAGCTCAAATTGGATGGAATTAAAGAGACACTCAACATTATTTTATCAACATGGTGGGGATTAACACTTTTGGTGCTTGCAGTTTTGGCATTATTTGTGCTTTTATCAGCCGTTTTATATAGACAATTTTTTAAACGACTGTATGATATTATTTTAAGCGGAATAAGCTTGATTGTGCTCTTTCCGGTATTGGTTTTGCTAATCATACTGGGGGCAATTAATATGAAAGGTAACCCTTTTTTTGTACAGAAAAGACCGGGAAAGAAGGAGAAAATTTTTAATCTTATCAAATTTCGGACTATGAATAATAAAAGGGATGAAAACGGAAATCTCTTAAGTGATGAATTGCGGTTAACAAAGTACGGCAGATTATTACGTTCCACATCTTTGGATGAATTACCAGAACTGATAAATATATTTAAGGGAGACATGTCTATTGTTGGACCAAGACCGTTGCTTGTAAAATATCTTTCATTATATAACGTAGAGCAAAGAAGGCGCCACAATGTACGCCCAGGGCTCACTGGGCTTGCACAAGTTAGTGGAAGAAATTCAATTTCTTGGGAAAAAAGATTTTTTCTTGACGTAGAATATGTAAATAATGTAACACTGTTTAATGATATTAGAATTATTTTTCTTACGATTATAAATGTTATTAATAAAAACGGCATTAGCAGTGAAACGTCTGAAACAATGGAAGAGTTTATAGGAAACGATAACAAAGAAAAGCAAGAGGAGGTAGCGATAAATGAATAAAAAGGTAATAATAATTGGGGCAGGTGGACATAGCAAGGTGGTGGCGGACATTGTGCGTAAAAACGGAGATTTTGTAGAGGGATTTTTAGATGATGCACATGAAACAGCTGTTGAATTTTATGGTTCTAAAATATTAGGAAAAACAGAAAAGTATTTGGAATATGTAGAAGATTGTTACTTTATTATTGCAATTGGTAATAATGCAGTAAGAGAAAAAATATCAAATAAATTAAACTGTAAATGGTATACAGGAATCCATCCTACTGCTGTTGTGAGTCACAGTGCTATTATAGGAGAAGGTACGGTTGTAATGCCAAATGCTGTTATAAACGCAGATGCACATATAGGCAAGCACACAATAATTAATACTGGTTCAATAGTAGAGCATGACTGTACAGTTGGTAATTACACCCACGTAGCACCCAAAAGTGTAGTTTGCGGAGCAAGCAATATAGGTAATTCTATGTGGCTTGGAACAGGTGGAACAGAATAAATTTAAT
>SVRE01000010.1 GCA_015065005.1 Oscillospiraceae bacterium | reverse complement strand
TCTTTTTGTATTCCTCTTTCAACTGTTTCAGACGGTAGCTTAACCCCTGAGCAGGTTAAAGAGGAATACAAAAAGATGGGGTATTCCATTGTGGCATATACAGACCACGAGATTATACGTGAGCATAACGATTTAACCGATGACGAATTTTTGGCAATTACATCAAGTGAGTTTTCCATTAATGACTCAAAGTCTTGCTTTGACTTGCCCGAGGGGCAATATATGGATGCTTGGAGGTCAAAAAAGGTTGTCCACTTAGGTATTTACGCAAAGGACAAGAACAATGTTTTCCACCCTGCTACTAATGGTGACACCTTCAACTGGTGGAAAGCTAACGGCAAGGATGTTGGTGAGGTGGAGTATGACGGCTATACTCGTGAATATACCCTTGAAAGCATAAACGAAACTATTAAAAGGCTTAACGAAAGGGGCTTCCTTGTTTCCTTGAACCATCCAAACTGGTCACTTAACGATATGAATGACTACCTTAATATAAAGGGGCTTTGGTCACTTGAAATTTTAAACTACGCAACAGAGCGTATTTCAGGCGCGGAATATTGCCCTTACATATATGACCATATGGTAAGAAGCGGTAAAAATATCAACCTTTTCTGCAATATGGGTGACGACAACCATAACCGTGGCGGCAGCCTTGACCATTCCTTTGGCGGCTCTACCATTATCGGCGCTAAGGAGCTTGAATACGGACAGATTATGGAATCTCTTGAAAGCGGTAATTTCTACTGTGCAAGCGGTAAAAATCCACCGAAAATCAATTCGATTTATGTTGAGGACAATGTGATTAAGATTGACTGCTCCCCTGCAACAGACGTTTTTGTAACGGGCTTGGGCAGGAACTTCCGCTTTGCCCAAACAAACGGTGGCGAGGTTACCCACGCAGAGTTCAAGCTTGATACGCAGGACATTATGTTCCGTATAACTGTACGTGACAGGTACGGAAACAATGCGCACACCCACTACTACAAGGTTGATGATTTTATAACTAAGTAAGATAAAAATGAAGAGATATATTATTTCACCAAAGCTTAATTGGTACAGAGCCAATATGCACTGCCACACTACTGTTTCAGACGGGTGCCTCTCACCTGCGGAAATAAAGGATGTGTACAAGAAAATGGGCTACTCTATTGTGGCGTATAGCGACCACGAGCTTATACGCGACCATTCCGATTTGAATG
The DNA here is from genome assembly GCA_015065005.1 of Oscillospiraceae bacterium. Taxonomy (GTDB): domain Bacteria; phylum Bacillota; class Clostridia; order Oscillospirales; family CAG-272; genus RGIG2000. The sequence goes on along the minus strand of SVRE01000010.1, from coordinate 44,397 downwards.
ATGAGGAATTTCTGGCTATAACAGCAAGCGAATTTTCCATTGATGACACCAAGCCATCCTTTGTCTTGCCAAGCCGTGAGGGTATTAATGAATGGAATGCGCGAAAGGTTATCCATTTAGGCGTTTATTCCAAGGACCCGCACAACACCTTTCACCCTGCAACCGACAACACCCTTTTTGATATGTGGTGGAGAGCCCAGGGCAGAGATATTGGAGAGATTGAGTGCGATGGATACCACAGAGAATATACAATTGAAAGCATTAATGAAATGGTGCAAAAGCTTAATGAGGCAGGATTTTTGGTTCAACTGAACCATCCCAACTGGTCACTTAACGATATGAATGACTACCTTAATATAAAAGGGCTTTGGTCACTTGAAATTTTAAACTATGCAACTGAGAGATTAACAGGCGCGGAATACTGCCCTTACATATACGACCATATGGTGCGAAGCGGTATGCACAGCCTTTTCTGCAATATGGGAGATGACAACCACAACAGCGGCGGCAGCTTAAGAGAGTCCTTTGGCGGCTCCACCTTCATTGGCGCTGAATCACTTGAATACGGGCAAATAATGAACGCGCTTGAAAAGGGCGGGTTCTACTGTGCAAGCGGTAAAAACCCACCTAAGATTAATGCGCTTTATGTTGAGGACAATGTAATTAAGATTGATTGCTCCCCTGCAACAGACGTGATAGTCACAGGCTTGGGCAGGAGCTATTGCCCTTACCAGGCTGAGGGTGAGGAAATTACCCACGCAGAATTTTTGCTTGAGCCAAAGGATGTTATGTTCCGCATAACTGTGCGTGATAAGCACGGAAACAATGCGCACACGCATTATTATAATGTAGAAGATTTTTATGAAGAGGTCAGCAAATGAAAAAGTATTTGATTTCACCCGAGCTTAATTGGTACAGGGCAAATTTCCATTGTCATACGGTAAACTCTGACGGTGCTTATACGCCTGAAAAGGTTAAAGAGGTTTACAAAAACCACGGTTATTCCATTGTAGCTTATTCCGACCACGAAATTCTTTTGGACCATTCGGATTTAAATGATGAGAATTTCCTGGCTCTTACAAGCTGTGAGTATTCCGTAACCGAGGAAAAGCCAAGCTTTCCCCAGATTTTTGGCGTTGATACAGGCAACTGGCCAAGGGCAAAATGCTTCCACCTTAATATTTTCGCAAAGGACCCGCACAACACCTTCCAGCCCTACACAAGCGCGGACCAGTTCCGGCACTTAAAGGAAAGGTACGCAGATGTATTCAAGGGGGACGGCAAGTGGCGCACCTACTCCGTAGAGTGTGTTAACGAAATAATTAAGGCTTGTAATGAGGCGGGCTTTTTGGTTCAGCTGAACCACCCGTATTGGTCACTCAACGAGCGTGAGGACTACATAAATTTGAAGGGCCTTTGGGGACTTGAAATTCTGAACTATGCAACAGAGCTTGAAACAGGCTCCGAGTACTGTCCTTACATATACGATGATATGTTAAGAAACGGTATGTACAGCCTTGTTTGCACCATGGGAGACGACAACCATAACCACGGGGACAGCGTGCGTGAATCCTTTGGCGGCTCCACCTTCATTGGCGCTAAGGAATTAAAGTACGACCAAATTATTGAGGCTATGGAAAAGGGTAACATTTACTGCGCAAGCGGCAGAGATAACCCACCTAAGTTCTTGTCCCTTTATGTTGAGGACAACATTATAAAGATTGACTGCACACCTGTTACAAACGTTAACATAAACGGCTACGGCAGATGTGACAGGCACATAACCGCCCCAGAGGGCGAAACAATTACCCACGCAGAGTTTCCTCTCCGCGAAAGTGATGTTTATTTCAGGGTTTCCTTACGTGATGAGTACGGAAACAACGCGCACACCCACACATATTTTGTAAAAGATTTAATTGAAAAAGCAGAGGCATAAGAAAATGAATATTATTGAAACACTTGCAAAGGAATTTACACTTAAGGTTAGCCAGGTTGAGGCTACCGTTGGACTTATTGATGACGGAAATACTATCCCGTTTATTGCACGATACAGAAAAGAGGTTACAGGCTCACTTGACGACACTGTTCTTCGTAACCTTGACGAAAGGCTTAAGTATTTGCGCAATCTCGAAGCAAGAAAGGAAGAGGTGCGCTCCTTAATTGAGGCGCAGGGCAAGCTGACAGACGAGATTGTTGAAGCACTTAACAAGGCGCAGATTTTGACAGAGGTTGAGGATATTTACCGTCCGTACAAGCCAAAGAGAGCCACAAGGGCATCTATTGCAAGGGAAAAGGGACTTGAGCCTCTTGCGGAGCTTTTGATGGAGCAAAGAGATGCTTACGAAAAGGAGCTTACAGAAATCGCCGCTGAATACATCACCACAGAAAACGAGGACCCGAAGAAGCACGTTAAGACTGCTGAGGATGCATTAAACGGCGCTAAGGACATTATTGCTGAAAACATTTCCGACAATGCGGACTTCAGAAAGGGAATCCGTACCCTTACCCACGACCACGGTACCATTGTTTCCAAGCAGGCGAAGGATGAGGACTCCGTTTACAGCTCCTACTATGATTATAATGAAAGCATTAAAAAAATCCCGGGCCACCGTGTGCTTGCTATCAACCGCGGTGAAAAGGAAGAGTTCTTAAAGGTTGATGTTAACATTGACTCAGAAATTATTTTGAACTACCTTTTCAGCAAGATTATAACCAACACAAACAGCCCTGCAAAGGTATATGTTGTTGATGCTATTACAGATAGCTATGACAGGCTTATTAAGCCATCTGTTGAAAGGGAAATCCGCACTGCCCTCTTTGATGAGGCAAGTGAGGGTGCGATTAAGCTCTTCTCTGACAACCTTAAGCATCTTTTGATGGGCGCACCGCTCAAGGGCAAGACCGTCCTTGGCTATGACCCCGGCTACCGTACAGGCTGTAAGCTTGCTGTTGTTGACAAGACAGGTAAGTACATTGACTGGGATGTTATCTACCCAACCAAGCCACGCGAGGACATTGAGGGCTCAACCAAAAAGGTCGAAAGACTTATTAAGAAATATGATGTTGATGTTGTTGCTATCGGTAACGGTACTGCATCTAAGGAAAGTGAAATTTTTATTGCAGGCGTGCTTAAGGGCATGGGCAATCCTAATGTAAAATACATTATGGTAAGCGAGGCAGGAGCTTCCGTTTACTCCGCCTCCAAGCTGGGCGCTGAGGAGTTCCCCGACTTTGACGTAACACAGCGTTCTGCAATTTCCATTGCAAGGCGCTTGCAGGACCCGCTTGCAGAGCTTGTTAAAATTGACCCCAAATCTATCGGTGTAGGTCAGTATCAGCACGATATGAAGCAGGCGCGCCTTGACGAGGCCCTTGGCGGTGTTGTTGAGGACTGCGTTAACTCCATCGGTGTTGACGTTAATACCGCATCCTATTCTCTGCTCTCCTACATTTCCGGTATTAATATGACAAGCGCCAAGAATATTGTTAAATACCGTGAGGCAAACGGCGAGTTTACCAAGCGTGAGCAGCTTTTGAAGGTGCCAAAGATTGGCGCTAAGGCTTATGAGCAGTGCGCAGGCTTCCTTCGTGTTCCCGGCTCGGGCGAAATCCTTGATAATACAGGCGTTCACCCTGAGTCTTACGATGCGGCAAAGGCTTTGCTTGCTAAATTTGATTACACCTTGGAAAGCGTTGGCAGCGGTCTTTCCGACATTCGCCAAAAGTGTGCAAAATACGGCACAAAGAAGCTTGCCGAGGAGCTCCAAATCGGTGAGCCAACCTTGCTTGATATTATTGGCGAGCTTGAAAAGCCTGGCCGTGACGTGCGTGACTCCTTGCCTTTGCCTATCCTCCGTGATGACGTGCTTGGTATGGAGGACTTAAAGGAAGGTATGATTATGACAGGTACCGTTCGTAACGTTATTGACTTTGGTGCATTTATCGACATTGGCGTTCACCAGGACGGCTTGGTTCACGTTTCTGAAATTTCCGAAAAATTTATCAAGCATCCAAGCGAGGCGCTGAGCGTTGGCGACATTGTTACCGTTAAGATTAAGGGCGTTGACCTTAACAAAAAGCGTATCAGCCTGACCATGAAGCTCTGATTTGTTAAAATTGCGTAACAAATTTTACATTTTAGTGCTTTTGCTTAAAAATTCCCCTGTTTTTTGTGCATATCGTACAAAAACAGGGGATAATTTTTGTATAAAAAAACTATTTAATTTTCAAATCGTTTCTGTTATAATATAGATATAATAAAATAACTGTATTGCGGCTATTTTTCAAAAATAGGCATTTTTATTGTTCTTTTGTCAATGTGACCGCAAAATCTACATAATTTAGCCCTGAGGGGCGAGGAGAAAAAATGGCAAGTTTATCACTTAAGCACATCTATAAGAAATATCCTGGCGGTGTAACTGCAGTTTCCGACTTCTGTCTTGAGGTTCAGGATAAGGAATTTATTATTTTCGTTGGACCATCAGGTTGCGGTAAATCCACTACCCTTCGTATGATTGCAGGTCTTGAGGAAATTACTGAGGGTGAATTCTACATTGGCGACAAGCTTATGAATGATATTGCTCCTAAGGACAGAGATATTGCCATGGTTTTCCAGAACTATGCTCTTTATCCTCATATGACAGTTTATGAAAATATGGCGTTTGGTCTTAAGCTCAGAAAGACACCAAAGGAAGAAATCAAGAGACGTGTTGAAGAGGCTGCTGAAATCCTCGGCATTACACACTTGCTTGACAGAAAGCCAAAGGCTATGTCCGGTGGTCAGAAGCAGCGTGTTGCCTTGGGCCGTGCTATCGTTCGTAACCCTAAGGTATTCTTGCTTGACGAGCCGCTTTCAAACCTTGACGCTAAGCTCCGTGCAACTATGAGAACTGAGCTTACAAAGATTCACAAAAGAGTTGGTACAACCTTCGTTTACGTAACTCACGACCAGGTTGAGGCTATGACAATGGCTACAAGAATCGTAGTTATGAAGGACGGCTTCATCCAGCAGGTTGACACTCCACAAAACCTTTACGATAAGCCTGTTAATATGTTCGTTGCAGGATTTATCGGCACACCTCAAATGAACTTTATCAACGCTACACTTGAAAAGAAGGATGGCAAGGCTTACGTTTCCTTCGAGGGTCACTCACTCTCCATTCCTGATGAGAAGGCTAATGACGCTAACTTGGCTGACTACTATGGCAAGGAGGTTGTTATCGGTATCCGTCCTGAGTGCATCCACGATGAGGAAATCTATATGCAGCAGTTCTCCGATAATGTAATTGAGGTTGACGTTGATGTAACTGAGCTTATGGGTGCTGAAATTTATCTCTACCTCTCCACAGGTGAGCAGAATATGACAGCAAGAGTTTCTTCACGTTCACAGGCACGTGCGGGTGACAAGATTAAGGTTGCTATCGAAACCGCAAGAATCCATATCTTTGATAAGGACACTCAGAAGTGCCTCGTTCACTAAGATAACTTTTAAGGGATTGATTTATTCAATCCCTTTTGTTTTGCAATATGGGAGGGAGCGGGGCGCTGAACTTTATCTCTACCTCTCCACAGGTGAGCAGAATATGACAGCAAGAGTTTCTTCACGTTCACAGGCAGTAACCTTAACACACCCCACAAAACCGTCTGTGAGATAAAATTAGCGGTGTATTTCGGCAAGCTACAGCTTGAAATATAGAATATATTCTTCGCTGTGTCTCACCAAAATCCCCTCGCTAATTTTACCTCACAGTTAATAGTTACATTGAACTTGTTGAATATTTAACCACTTTTTTGGAGTGTGTTAAGGTTATAATGACAAGATTAAGGTTGCTATCGAAACCGCAAGAATTCATATCTTTGATAAGGACACTCAGAAGTGCCTCGTTCACTAAGATAACTTTTAAGGGATTGATTTATTCAATCCCTTTTGTTTTGCTTTTATTTCGGGAGGGCGGACCCCTCCCCTACGGGGTGTATCAATTTTTTTGCGTTTTGCGTTTGTTGAACGGACGGTCGAGGACGCCCGTCCCTACGGGGGGTATCAATTTTTGCGTTTTGCGTTGGTTGAACGGACGGTCGAGGACGCCCGTCCCTACAGGGTACGTCAATTTTGCGTTTTGCGTTTGTTGCGGGAGGGCGGACCCCTCCCCTACGGTGGGTATCAATTTTTTGCGTTTTGCGTTGATTGCGGGAGGGCGGACCCCTCCCCTACGGGGGTATCAATTTTTTGCGTTTTGCGTTGGTTGAACGGACGGTCGAGGACGCCCGTCCCTACGGGGTGTACTTTGGTTGTGCTTTTTCACAAATATTGGATTTTGTCTTGACTTTTATTTTATATTTGCTATAATATAGAAGAACAACAATTTCTATACTTTGAGGTTTGATATGAAAAAGAAAATTGCAGTTATTGGCTTTGGCGGTATGGGCTCCTGGCACGTTAACCACGCGCTTAAAAGTGATGTTTTGGAGCTTGCCGGCATTTATGATATAGATGAAAAGAAGAGCGCTCTTGCAAGGGAGCGTGGCATTTATGCTTATGCATCTCTTGATGAGGTTATAAATGACAAGAGTGTTGAGCTTGTTACAATTGCTATTCCAAATGACGTTCACCTTGACACGGTTGTCAGATGCTTGAAGGGCGGAAAGCACGTTATTTGTGAAAAGCCCGTTGCCCTTTCTTCAAGTGACCTTGAGGAAATGATTGCAGCCTCCAAGGAGTCAGGCAAGCTATTTACCGTTCACCAGAACAGGCGTTTTGACGTTGACTATCTTGCTATGCAGCAGCTTGCTGACAGCGGTGAAATCGGTAAGCCGCTTCGCATTGAATCAAGAATTCACGGCTCACGCGGTATCCCCTCCGACTGGAGAGGTGAAAAGGAGCATGGGGGAGGAATGATTCTTGACTGGGGCATCCACCTGATTGACCAGCTTATGCTTATCTATAAGGATGAGGTGATTGATACAATCAACTGTACATTAACCAACATTACAAACAAAGAGGTTGATGACGGCTTCTATCTCACAATTACATTCAAGAGCGGTGCTGTTGCCTTTGTTGAGGTTGGAACATATAACTTTATTGCCCTTCCAAGATTTTATATGAAGGCCGAAAAGGGCTCTGCCCTTATCCAGGACTGGAGAGAAAAGACACAGGTTGCCAAGTGCAAGTATTGGCACGAAAATGATGTATTGCCTGTACAAACAGCGGCAGGCCTTACAAAAACTATGGCTCCACGTGACAGTGTTACGCTTGATACCTATGAGCTTGAAATTCCAAAAAGTGACGTGCATGATTTTTACCGTAATTTTGTTGACGCTATTGACAAAAAGGCTGAGCAAATCGTAACCCACGACCAAATGCGCCTTGATATGAAAATTATGGAGCAAGCATTTAAGTCAGCAGAACTAAACCAAACAATTAAGTTTGAATATTAATAATTAAGCAGGATGGCAAAGCGGCTATCCTGCTTTTTTATGTATGCCAGCACTGTTTTAAGCCGAGTGTGATATTAAAACGAACCCGCGGACAATAATAATCCCCCCGTCTATGAAGTGCACCATCGTGGGGTTTTCGTTATACAAAAAAACAGGACTTCCCTTTGGAAGCCCTGTTATATTTAATTATTAGCCGAGCCAATCGATTTGAACATCATGCTCAAGAGCGATGCTGAAATACTCAATTGGAGAAAGCTTGCTGAAGTACTTACCGCGCTGCGCCATTGTTCTTTCGCCATATACGTTAGTAACGTCAGGGCCGCCCTCTTCTCTTGAAGATGGAAGCTCGTATCCTATGTAAGAGCTGTATACAAAATCGCCCTCAAACACCTCAAATTCCTTCAAGTATGGGAAGGTCAATGCATCAGACTTGAATACGATACGTAAGTCATCAGTATGAACAGCTTCACTGAAAAGGATTGAAACTATGTATGATTTCTTTTCAGCATCATAGGAGGTAGCGCCCTCCTTTATAGTTACAAACTTGTCGCCAACCTTAGCCTGAAGGTCAAACTTAAATACGTGCTTACCGTTTTCGCCGCCAAGAACGTCATTAAAGTAAAGGGCAACCTTTGTAACATCGTGGGCTTCCTTCAATGTAACGCCTACATAAGTGTCAATAATATATGTTTCCGCAATCCAAGCCTTGTCGGCATAGCCGCAGTTACCGTCAATAATGTTATTTATCTTGGAAATACCTGCGTAGCTAAAGTTGGAGGAAGCGTATGCAGCACCGTAGCAAGCAAGGTTACCTGTTGCTGTTGATGCCTTCTTAGCTGATGTCATATAGTCAGCCAAGAAAATGCACTTTCCGCCATCTGCAATTTCAGCCCATAGCTCTGTAACAACTGCCCTGCTGTTCTTGCCGGCAGCAGTCTTTACGCTTGTGATTTCAACCATCATAGCAAGAGCTGTGATAGGTTCATCAAGATCATGAATTACATAATCCGCAACTGTGCTTTGTGTTGTTGCGGTGCCATCGGTTACAACAGTTTGCCATGTGCCATCCTGCAATGTACCGCTGGTCAAAAGCTTAATGTTGTATGTAAGAGTTATTCCCGCCTCATCAGCAGCACATCCGCCTACATTCAAGCCAACATTATCAATTGCGTAAGCCTTATCAAATTCAGCCCAGATATTCTGCGCGCCTGTGGATTTTGCCCTCCAGTTAGAGCCCAAATCATCATCGCCTGCAAGACCGGGATAACGCATGCTCAAGCTTGAGTCAGCACCGATCATACCGCTGAGCGCCGCATTTGTAACAAGGTAAGCATTCAAAGGAACGTCAAAGGCAGGTCTGTAGCCTGTAACGCCCATAAGCTCAACCTCTTGAACACAAGGGGTAAGCCACCAGTCATGCTCTGTCGGCTGCATATTAGCAAAATCACCGTAGCGTTTTGCATAGCTACCGTATTCAGAACACCAAACTCTGATATTGTTAGTGTTTATATCCTCGCCTTCAGCAGCCTTTGGATGTGTCAAAGTAATAGAAATTTTTTGTACGCTGCCCTCATAATCCACGCCATCATCCTGATAGCCAACACCAACCTGAACCCATTCACCAAGGATAAGCGCTTCTACAGTATATTTAACGTTGTTGAAGCCCTTGCTTTCGGTTCTTTGGTATTTGATGTTGCCGTTTTCATCTTTAACTACGTTACCGTTTGCATCAAGCACCGGATCTACACCGTGGCTACGCTTGTGAGCATAAATAATTATTTCGTCAAGAAGGTAATAACCGTCATCAAAGCTGAAGCCAAAGTACTGCTTTGTCGGGTCAACACCCGCGCCGTTTGGACGCTTAGGGTCAGATGGCTCCCACCACTGATAGCTGTGGTTATATGTACCGTTATTAAGGTACTTAGAGTGTCTGTCACCGTTCCAAACGCTGGTATGATAGCCCTGTCCGTTTGGTGCCCAGTTTGCCCTTTCGGTACCGATAATACTCTTGTCACCCGGGATACCTGTTGCACTGAGGTTAGCGGCAAGCACATTGAACGCAAATGCCGGAACAACCATAAGCACGCACATTACCACAGGTAAAATTCTTTTCAAAAATACTTTTTTCATCTCGTACTCCTTGTACTTAATTATTCTCTATTGTGTATTTTAACATATATTGCCTGTAAATACAAGTATTTTTTGTAAATTTATTATGAAAACCAATAATTTGTATATTACAATTAAAATTTAACATATAATATAGTAAAGGTCTTTGAGAGTGGAGCGTGCTGACCCCGTGGGGCACAATCCATTCAAAAAGACCTTTTGTTCATTGTTTTCTTTGTTATTTTAATGAAAGCCAAAATACTCAAGGGCAGTCCCTTTGTCCCTTTCCACCTGCTCTCTCAGCTCCTCAAAGGAAGAAAATTTTATTTCCTCCCTCAGATATTTGTAAAAATTAACACGCAGATAAGAGCTGTACAAATCCTTGGAAAAGCCAATGATATGGGTTTCCACGTTCAAACGGGAATTTTCGCCGTCTGTCGTGGGGCGATAACCAACATTTGTAATGGCGGGATACACATCCTCCCCAATTTCGCACTCGGTTATATAAACCCCCGTTTTAGGGACAACCTTGCCCTTTGGAATTTGTTGGTTAATAGTTGCAAAGCCCAGACCCTTGCCCATTCCCTTCCCCCTTTCCACCATGGAGTAAATGGAATACGGGCGCATATAGGAAAGAAGCTCTTCAACCTCTCCGTTTTTGATTTTATTTCTTACAAGGGTGGAGCTGACAGGCACGTTATTATAGGTGATTTCAGGGGAAATTTGTACACTCCCCCCGACTTTTTCAAAAAGCTCCACCAAATTTTCAGCCGTACAGCTTGCATTTTTACCAAAGCGGTAATTGTAGCCACAGGATACAAAAGTGGCGCCAAGCTGCTCCTTTAATACGGAATTTACAAATTCTTCACCGCCTAAATTCCTTACATTATCAAACTGCTCTATTGCCACATAGTCAATGCCGAACTTACCGATTGCCTTGATTTTTTCCTCAAGTGTCAGAACAAGCCCCTGTCCCTTCAGAGCTGACGTATCAAAGGTATAAACAAGGGATTTGATTTTAAGCTCCCTTGCCTTATAAAAGGTGTTTTGCAAAACGGAGGCGTGACCCAAGTGACAGCCGTCAAATGTGCCCAGTGCTACCGCCAAGCTCCCCTGCGGCTTTGTAATTTGCATTGTTTTCAAATCATATACGGTCATAATGCCTCCTGTATATTTTCATTCATGTTTTTTCAGCTTGCTGATTACAAGCAAAAGATAAACGATTATACCCGCAACTATAACTGCTGAGCATAGCGCCAGAAGCTGCTGGGCATATATTTCTATGCCGAAAAGCTTATTCTTGTTTTCCTGTATATGCTTAACGAGGGGGCTGACTGCCAAGGTGGCAAAAAAGCCCGCAAAGCCGGAGGCGGTGTTTACAAGTGCCAAGGCGCTTGTCCGCTTATCAAAGTCAACATAGTCGTAAATCAAGTTAATTATTGCGCTGTTGGTTCCTGCACAGCCAATGCAGTACAGCACGTAATAAATAATGTACATATACTTGCCGTTTGCCGGGGTTATAAGGGATGCTGTCAGAAAAGCAAGCACCTCTATACCAAAGCAGAAATATAGCATTTTGCAAAAGGAAAACCTGTCCGCAAACTTGCCCACGGGGCGAGATATTGTTGCACGCACAAGGCTGCCTATAATAATAACAACCGAGGCAAATACAGGGCTGAAGCCCAAATCATTTACCTGATATGCGCCCATATATGAGGTTGTTATGTAGCTTGCAACATTCCAAAGAACGAATACGCATACGACTTTGAGAATAGTTTTGTTCTTGAAAAGACCAAATATTTCCTTAATATTAAGCTTCTTCGTTTGCTCGCTCGGCTTTTCCTTTGTAAAAACCAAGGTGAGTGTGTGTAAAGCGGTCAAAAACAGGAGCATTACGCCGCAAAGGAGGAACCCTGTGGTTATTTTTCCGCTTTTGGAAAAGGAATCCATAATTTGTCCAAGGGCAAAGGAAAACACCATGCCCCCGAGCAAGGACACAATTTCCTTGTTAGCGGTAAAGCGCCCGCGCTTATCCTCATCCACTAAGGACATACACCAATTTATCTTTGGTGAATTTATTGCATTGTGCAAAATTTGCGCAAGCAATAAGGAGCAAATCAAAAGTACTGTTTGCCCCGCCCTTGAAATAGGCAAAAGCGGTACAAAATACATTGCCGAGAATAAAAGCTGACTTATTACGTGAAAAATAGTTACCCACCGTTTAACAGGCTTTTTGTGTGCCAGAAACAGGGCAATTACCTGAAAGCCACATCCAAGGGAAACAAAGGATGTTAATATTCCCGTTATATTATCGGGGATGCCGATTTCCGAGGTGATTTTGGCAAGATAAACCGTGCCAACCGCTATAGCAATAAAATATTCCAGCGCCGCCTCGATTATGTACATAATTCTGCTTGACTTATATTCGTCCTTTAGCTTTGTTTCCATTTTTTCACTGCCTCTTTAGCATATTTTTATCGATTTTACGGACACAGGGTCGTTCAAATGGTGTTTCGTTAGGTGAGTGATACACAAAATTCATATTTCCTGAAAAATCGGTAAATATCATACCGTGTCCCCCGTTCTTTTCAAAAAGGAGCTTGTCATCAACAGTCCACTCCCCGTCCATTTTGCCGTTTGAGCTTCTTGCAATAGCTTCAAGATAGCCATCCTTTCCAAAGCTGGACCAAAGGCATATAAGCTCACCGTCAATATTCATCATATAGGGACCGTCTGTTACATAGCAGTCTTTATCCACAGGCAACACCCATTTTTTAGCATCTGATGCCTTAAATAGGGTAAATGGCTGACCCTGTGGCTGTTTTAGGTCGCGTGAAAGCTCCACAGCGCAGATTTCACCGTCCTTGATTTGGCACCATTCGTGGCAAAAAACCATATACGGAGTGCCGTTTTCCACATAAAGCGTACCGTCAAGGCAGGACCATTCCCTCGGGGTTAACGCACCCCAGCTATGCTCCTTAAACTCACCGTTTGGTGTGTCACTGGATAGAATGGCAGTTCCGCGGAAACACTCCTTGCTTGTAAAGGTAGCCAAAAGATAAAATCTACCCTTATATATGTGAACCTCGGGCGCCCAGAATTGGAAATCCCCCCAAAAGCCCATGTGATTTTCAAATATGCTTTTCGGCTCACTCCAATTTTCAAGATCTGTGCTTTCATATACATCAAAGCCGTAGCCATCCTTAATCTCCTGTGTCCAGGTGTAGATTGCACGTGTGCCGTACATATAATATTTACCGTTGTACGGTAAAATAAATGGGTCTCTTATATTAATATCCGCAAGCCTCATAATGCCCTCCGCTTTTCAAATTCAAGGTAATTTTAGCATAGTTGAAATTTAAAAGCAACATTATTTTTAAATCTATTGAAATTTATTAAAATATTTGGTAATATTATACTATGAGGTGAATTTATGATTGTGGCAATTATTGTTGCTACCCTTCTCTTGCTCGGCGTTTTGGGCGGTGCGGTTTTTGCATATCTCAATGCATTTTATGCAAAGGGGAGCAAGAAAAAGATAAAAGCATATTTTGAGGAAAATGAGGCGCTAAGCAAGGCGCAAAGTGAAATGAACCGTTTGATTTCCTTGGTTGATGCAACCCCATTTGAGGAGGTTTACATTAAAGCGTATGACGGTGTTAAGCTTTATGCCAAGTATTATCATATAAAGGACGGCGCGCCAATACAAATTATGATGCACGGCTACAAGGGTATTGCAAAGCGGGATATGTGCGGCGGACATTATCTTGCAAAAAAGATGGGACATAATATTTTGTTAATAGACCAGCGCGGCTGCGGTAACAGCGGCGGAAAAACAGTTACCTTCGGTGTGAAGGAGCGTAAGGATGCGCTTAGCTGGGTAAACTACTTAACACAAAGGTTTGGGGCTGTGCCGATTTTCCTGGTTGGTGTTTCAATGGGCGGCGCCACTGCCTTGATGGCAACGGATATGGACCTGCCAAAAAATGTTGTGGGCGCTATTGCAGACTGCCCCTTCTCTTCCCCGAAGGCTATTATTAAAAAGGTTTGTGTTGACAGGGGTATGCCTGAGCGGATTTATACCTTTGTCCCACTTAGTGCTTTTCTTTTCGGGCATTTCAACCCAAATAAGGAGGGTGCGGTTAAATCTGTAAAAAACGCGAAAATACCTTATATAATTTTGCACGGAGAAAAGGACGGCTTTGTTCCCTTCTCCATGGCGCAGGAAATATATGATGCAGGTATAGGAGAAAAATACCTGTATAGCTTTAAAGATGCAGACCACGGCACAAGCTATATGTCCGATGCGGAAAAATATGAAGCTGCTGTGTGCAAATTTGTTGAAAAATGCTTATCATCATCAAAAGCAAACACATTAAAACAGTAAAATTATCGACACTGTGTCGATAAAATAGATAAAAGGAGTTTCAAAAATGGAATTAAAAGGTTCAAAAACAGAGAAAAACTTAATGGCTGCCTTCTCAGGCGAGAGTGAGGCAAGAAACAAGTACACTTACTATGCATCCAAGGCTAAAAAAGACGGATATGTACAAATTGCAAAGATTTTTGAGGAAACTGCGGCTAACGAAAAGGAGCATGCAAAGATTTGGTTCAAGCTTTTAAAGGACGGAATCGGTGCAACAGTTGACAATTTGGCTGATGCGGCAAGCGGTGAAAACTACGAATGGACTGAAATGTACCCAACCTTTGCCAAGGAAGCACATGAGGAGGGCTTTGAGCATATAGCTTACCTTTTTGAGCAGGTTGCAAAAATCGAAAAGGAGCATGAGGAAAGATACAAGAAGCTCCTTGAAAATGTTGAGGGTGGCTTGGTGTTCTCACGTGATGAGGAAATGATTTGGCAATGCTCCAACTGCGGACATATTGTTGTTGGCAAAAAAGCGCCTGAGGTTTGCCCTGTTTGCGCACATCCACAAGCTTATTTTGAAATCAAGGCTGAGAATTATTAATACAGGGTAGCACTTTTTTACAATGCATTAAATTTTATGGCTATACTGACACTTGTTGGTATAGTCATATTTTTTATGCTTTTTAGCCTTTTTCGTTGACATGGGTTTTATTTTGTGCTAAAATAATTATCTAAAATTCCAAGGAGGTTTAATATATGAAGGAAAAGAAGAACAGCTTTGGTCTTATCAGAAAATTTTTACCTTACTACAAAAAATATAAGTGGACCTTGTTTCTCGACCTGTTCTGCGCTTCCCTTACCACTGTTTGCGAGCTTGTTTTGCCTATGATAGTGCGCAAGATTACAGGCGTGGCAACCGAGGACCCTGCAAGTCTTACCGTCAACCTTATTTTACGGTGCGGTATTTTGTACATTGCTTTGCGAATTATCGACACGTGTGCCAACTTTTATATGGCATCCGTGGGTCACATTATGGGTACAAGGATTGAAACGGATATGCGCCGTGACCTGTTTGGGCATTTGCAAAAGCTATCATTTTCTTACTATGATAACACAAAAATCGGTACACTTATGTCACGTATCACCACAGACCTTTTTGACGTTACGGAATTTGCCCACCACTGCCCCGAGGAATTCTTTATTTCGGGCATTAAGATAATTTGCTCATTTATTATCCTCTGCACTATGAATGTGTACCTTACCCTTATAATTTTTGCTTGTATTCCTTTAATTATTGTTTCTTTGATTTTCTTCAGAAAAAGGATGAAAAATGCGTTTAATGAGTCAAGGAAGCAAACGGGTGAGTTAAATGCACAAATTGAGGATAGCCTGCTTGGCATACGTGTTGTTAAATCCTTTGCCAACGAAAATGTGGAGGAAGAAAAGTTTGAAGAGGGCAACCAAAGGTTTTACCGCATTAAAAAGGGTGCTTACTATGTAATGGGCGCATTCCAGTCGACCACCAGATTGTTTGATGGACTTATGTACATTATTGTTGTTATTGCAGGCGGCTTATTTATGGTGGGTGGCAAGATTTCCCCTGCTGACTATGTGGCATACCTGTTATTTGTAACAACACTTATTACCTCTATACGAAAGCTTGTTGAATTTTCCGAGCAGTTTCAGCGCGGTATTACGGGAATCGACCGTTTTTCTGAGATTATGGCTATTGAGCCGGAAATACAGGATGGCAAAAATGCTATTGATATTGAAAACGTACAAGGAGAAATTGAGTTCAAAAACGTATCCTTCAGCTATGAAAGCGAAAAGAAAGAGGTGCTTACCAACCTTAGCCTTAAGGTTAAGAAGGGAGAAAGCATTGCTCTTGTTGGTCCTTCCGGCGGTGGCAAAACTACCCTTTGCTCACTTTTGCCAAGGTTTTACGAAATTTCAAGCGGTGAAATTACCGTTGACGGACATAGCATAAAGGACGTGACCTTGCGCTCCCTCAGAGAAAACATCGGCGTTGTTGCCCAGGATGTTTATCTTTTCTCCGGCAGCGTTAGGGATAATATTGCATACGGAAAAACAGATGCAACCGATGAGGAAATTATAGAGTCCGCCAAGATGGCAGGCGCACACGATTTTATTATGTCCTTGCCAAACGGATACGACACTTATGTTGGCGAGCGTGGTGTTAAGCTCTCGGGCGGCCAAAAGCAACGAATTTCAATTGCGCGATTGTTCTTGAAAAATCCGCCGATTTTGATACTTGACGAGGCAACAAGCGCACTTGACAATGAAAGTGAAAGGATTGTACAGCTATCCCTTGAAAAGCTTGCAAAGGGCAGGACAACCTTTACAATCGCCCACCGCTTAACCACCATTAAAAATGCGGACAGAATTTTGGTGCTGACCGAAAACGGCATCGAGGAAAGTGGCACACACAACGAGCTTCTTGAGCAAAACGGAATTTACGCAGACTTATACAAGCTATACTCTAACAATTAAAAATGAGCCGATTAATTCGGCTCATTTTTGTTTTTATCTATTAGCTCTAATTTTTGCTTTCGAGAAAGCTGCTTGATTTTTACCTCTCGGCTTTGTGCTTCCTTAGAGGTTTCAAACTCCTCATAGTAAACAAGGGTAACGGGCAAGCGGCTGCGGGTATATTTTGCGCCCTTTCCATCAATATGTGTTTTAATTCGCTTTTCAAGGTCATTTGTCCAGCCGCAGTATAATGTTCCGTCAGCGCATTTTAATATATATGTATAGTTCATATTTCACCGATAATTATAATGTATGTTCAAATGTAAATATTTGCAATTATTTGTTTTGGTCTGTTTCTTTCCTTATCCAAGCCATTAAAAGATTAACTATCTTTTCCTGCTGAATGCTTGATAATTCTATGTTTTTAGGCACTTTATACCATTTATTAAGGCAGGTGCGGCAGCAACAGGCACAGGCGTGCTGAGCCTTGAAAACAGGATGCCCTTTAGTTGGCGTTTGGCTACCGTCATTTGGTATATATGCAGGAGCGAGACGTTTGGAAACAAAATCTCTTGCGTGGGACTCTATAATATCAAGTCCCTTTTCAAGGGCATACTCCCTTTCCTTTTTTGTTAAGTGAAAGGATGAACGGAACTTGGATTTGCTTAGCTTTACAAGCGTTTCTTCTATATTTGCCATTTTTCCTTCCTATTTAAAACAACGGCACAGGTTATGTGCCGTTGTTATTCTATTATTCCTCTGTTTGTGGGATTATAGCAATACCAAGCTCCTCAAGGTCAGCAGGGTTTGCATATGACGGGCACTTGGACATAATCTCGGATGCGTTTTGCGCCTTAGGGAAAGCGATAACATCACGAATATCCTCGTGGCCGAGCAAGAGAGTTACAAGACGGTCAAGACCGAATGCAAGTCCGCCGTGCGGTGGAACACCGTACTTGAATGCCTCCAATAAGAAGCCGAACTTTTCCTGTGCGTCCTCAGGTGAAATGCCAAGCACGTTAAACATATGCTCCTGCATTTCTGTGGTGTTGATTCTTATAGAACCGCCGCCAAGCTCTGTACCGTTAAGCACGATATCGTATGCCCTTGCCCTTACCTTACCGGGGTCAGTATCTATCATATGGTAGTCCTCAACCATAGGCTGGGTGAATGGGTGGTGCATAGCGTAATAACGTCCGTCCTCCTCGCTGTACTCAAGGAGCGGGAACTCGGTTACCCACAAGAACTTAAAGTCAAATGGGTCAAGCAAGCCCAAGCGCTTTGCACACTCACAGCGGAGTGCGCCAAGGGTATCAAATACAACCTTGTTCTTATCAGCAACAACCAAAATAAGGTCGCCGTCCTCAAGTCCAAGGCGGGATGTGATTGCATTATTTTCTTCCTCTGTCAAGAACTTAGCATAGGAAGAGGAAACCTCACCGTTTGCCTTCTTTAACCAAGCAAGACCCTTTGCGTGGTAGTGCTTAGCCTTTTCTGTAAGTGAGTCAATTTCCTTACGGGAGAATTTAGCGCCGCCCTTAACATTAATAGCGCGAACGCTGCCGCCGTTTTGAACAGCGCCCGAGAAAACCTTAAACTCACTGTTTTCAACAATGTCGGAAATATTGTTAAGCTCAAAGCCGAAACGGAGATCAGGCTTATCTGAGCCGTATCTTTCCATAGCCTCGTTCCAAGTCATACGAAGGAACGGGGTCTTTAATTCCTTACCCATAAAGTTTTTGAAGATATAAGCCATAAAGCCCTCGTTTATAGCCATAATCTCATCCTCAGTGGTGAAGGAAATTTCCATATCTATCTGTGTAAATTCGGGCTGACGGTCAGCACGAAGGTCCTCATCACGGAAGCAACGTGCAATCTGTATGTACCTGTCAAAGCCTGAATACATAAGAAGCTGCTTATAAATTTGTGGGGATTGGGGAAGGGCGTAGAAATTGCCCTTATGAACGCGGCTTGGCACCAAATAGTCCCTTGCTCCTTCCGGAGTAGGTCTTATAAGGTTCGGTGTTTCGATGTCGATAAAGCCGTTTTCATTAAAATAATTTCTTGCAAGATTTGTAATTTTGGAGCGTGCAATAATATTGTACTGCATAGACGGACGGCGAAGGTCCAGATATCTGTGCTTCATACGAAGCTCCGCCTTAACGTCCCCATTATCACTGATTTCAAAGGGTGGGGTTTGCGCCTTATTTAAAATCTTAAAGCCGTCAACAACAATTTCAATATCGCCTGTTGGAATGTTCTTATTAATTGTTGCCCTTTCACGAACAACGCCCTTTGCACAAAGGACAAACTCCGCACGAACGGTAAATGCCTTGTCAAAAATTTCCTTCTCTGTGTTCTCATCAAATGCAAGCTGAACAATACCGCTCCTGTCACGCAAATCAATAAAGATAAGTGAGCCTAAATCTCTTTGCTTCTGCGCCCAGCCAAGAACGCAAACACGCTCTCCTATATTAGCCTTGGTAAGTGTACCGCAGTAGTGGGTACGGCTGTCATTCTTCTCAAAAATTTCCATATTATCTCCTTTATTTGCAAATAATGTTGCAAATATTATCTATTTCTATTTCCTCTTGTGTGCTGTTTGCCATATCCTTGAGCTGCGCCTTGCCTGTTTCCAGCTCACTATCGCCAATGATAAGCGTATAACGTGTGCCAAGCTTGTCCGCATACTTCATTTGCGCCTTTAAGCTCCTTGCGCTGATATCACACTCAGCATAATAGCCCTTAGCCCTTAAGTCAGACACCAGCTTCATAGCCTTGGCGCGTGCTTCAGTACCCATGGGTGCGATATATAATATTGGCTTGTTTTCCTCAAGCTGAGCGCTGCCGCTTTCCTGCATTGCAAGAATGATACGGGTAAGACCCATACCGAAGCCAATGCCGGGTAAGGATGGACCGCCAAGCTGCTCCATCAAGCCGTCATAACGTCCGCCGCCGCAAACGGTGCTTTGCGCGCCGATGCCCTTACAAATAAACTCAAATACTGTCTTTGTATAGTAGTCAAGACCGCGGACAATCCTTGTGTCAACCGTGTACTTGATGCCCTGTGCGTCCAGGTATTTTTTAAGGTCGGCAAAGTGGTTATCACATTCCTCACAAAGATAGTCCACCGTGTTCGGCGCATCCTTTGCAATTTCGGAGCAGATAGGGCTCTTACAGTCAAGAACGCGAAGAGGATTGGTCTTAAGCCTTTCGCGACAGGTATCGCAAAGCTTTTCCTCATGTGATTTAAAGTAATCAACCAAAGCCTCCCTGTACTTAGGCCTGCAGTTAGGACAGCCGATTGAGTTGATGTGAAGCTCCACATTTTCAATACCAAGCTCACGAATAAGAGTGTCAGCCAAGGAAATTACAGTTGCATCTGCGCTTGCATCCTTTGTGCCGAACATTTCAGTACCGAACTGGAAGAACTCGCGGCTCCTGCCCGCCTGGGGCTTTTCGTATCTGAAGCAATTTATGATGTAGTAATAGCGAAGGGGCATAACGTCTGAGGTTTTGCCGTTTTCGATAATTGCGCGCACGCAGGATGCAGTACCCTCAGGGCGAAGGGCGAAAACCCTGTCCTCCCTGTCTGTGAAGGTGTACATTTCCTTTTGAACAACGTCAGTAACCTCACCAACACCACGCTTGAAAAGTGAAAGCTCCTCAAAGGTAGGTGTGCGGATTTCACCGAAGCCGTACCTTGCTGCCACGTCCCTTGCGGTTTTCTCTATTTTCTGCCAAAGGCGTGCCTCACCCGGAAAAATATCCATGGTTCCCCTTGGCTTTTGTATTTTAACTGCCATAATTAACCTCGCATAAAGTAACAAATTAGCATATTATATTATTGTAATATTATATCAATATTTAAGATGTATGTCAATAAATATTTTGTATAAAAAACAAAAAAGTCGGCTTTTTATGCCGACAATTTTGCAAATTTTTAATTACTCTGCGTCTGCTACAGCTTCACCGTCTGCAAATTCTGCAGTTGCGAGCCCGTCAAAGTATGCCTTAATAACTGCGCCTTCAAGCTCAGCCCTGAAATCTGAGTTGATTGGATGAACAATATCCCTGTAAGTTCCATCCGGATTCTTACGGCTTGGCATCACGATGAAGAACTTGTCTCTTGCATTGATAACCTTAACGTCATGAACAGCCAAGGCACCGTCAAATGTAACAGAAACAACTGCCTTCATAGGACCTTCGTTAAAGAATTTCCTGATTTTGATGTCAGTTACAACCATTTTATCTTCCTCCCACGAAAAAATAGATTTTTTTACCATATAAGTATAACAGACAATTGTGAACATTTTAAGTATAATTTGAAATAATTAAGTGAAATTTTATCACTTTTCCATCACATCTAAATAAATATTTGTAGAAAACAGGAGATTTTTCTGTATGGCGATTAGTAATACGCACTTTTCCTCTGATGAAATACATAAGGAGTTTACAAGGGCTGAAAAAATTTTCTTTATAGGCATAGGCGGTATCAGCATGAGCGCTTTGGCTGAGTTTTGCGCAAGGGCGGGAAAACAGATTTTCGGCTACGATAGGGTAAGGGGCAAGGAGAGTGTGCGCCTTGAACGTATGGGAAAAATCAAATATTATTCAACCCCTGACAACATAACGGGGATGGATATGGTGATTTACACAAATGCTATTGATGAAAATAATTTTGAGTACAGACGCGCCAAAAAGCTGAAGCTACCCTTGATTTCACGCGCCAATTTTCTTGGCTACGTGGTGCAGCTGCACAAGGTACAAATAGGAATAAGCGGCATGCACGGAAAAAGCACCACCACCGCTATGCTTGGTCATATATTTGATGAGGCGTGCCAAAATCCTACGGTTTTTTGCGGCGCGGAAATGAACAGCTTTGGCTCAAATTGCAAGCTTGGTGGCAGGGAGTGTTGCATTTTTGAGGCCTGTGAGTACCAGAATTCCTTTTTAAGCTTGCCCACAACCGATGCGGTTGTTTTGAATATCGATTTTGACCATCCTGATTTTTTCAGCGGTATTGAGGAAATAAAAAGCTCCTTTAACAAATACATTAAAAATGCCAAACGGGTTTTTGTAAACTACGATGATGAAAGCTCCCGTGAGTTATGCCACAAGAACATTATTACCTTCGGCTTCAACAAAAATTCAGTTTTCCGTGCAGAAATATGTGAAAATGAAAAAACAGACACAGGGTTAAGCTTTTTTGTTTACAAAAGGGGTGATTTTCTTTGCAAATGTACTATTTGTGCCTTTGGCACCCATATGGTATACGATGCGCTTTGCGCCTTTGCGGTTGCAAGCACATACGGTATTGGCACAGAGGTAATTTGCAAAGCCTTGTCAACCTTTAAGGGCAGCCGCAGAAGAATGGAATTTATCAAAAAGAACGACACAGGGGCAGACGTTTTTGAGGATTATGCCCACCACCCCACAGAAATCAAATCGAGCCTTGAGGCGCTTACTCAAATGGGCTACAAAAAAATCCTTTGTGTTTTTCAGCCACACACATTTTCACGTACTTATTATCTCTATGACAGATTTACAAGCTCATTTTCCTTAGCAAGCGAGCTTATTATAGCCCCGTCCTATTCGGCGCGTGAAGAAAATGTTTTTGAGCTGAGCGAGGAAAAATTTGCCATTGATTGCCGGGGAGAATTTGTACAAAATATTGAAAAGATCGCACACAGGGTGGGCAAAAGCGAGTGTGACTGTGTTGTTTTGATGGGCGCGGGGGATTTAAGCGCCAAATTAATTCCGCTGATTTAATAATAAGCTTTTTTCTTTTGTTTATTCTTAGTTTACTTTTCTATGTTAAGTTAAAATTACAATATATTCTCTTTTAGCCTTTACTTTGCGTTTGATTTATGTTATAATAATTTGATTTAGTAAAGGAGGCTGACATTATGGCAAATATGCAATATTCCTCTCTTGCCAAGGTTTATGATTTGCTTAACTTTGGCTGTGATTACAAGGGACTTTCTGATTACTTAGCCCACGAGATTAAGGAAAATGAGATGTGCAAGACACAGCTTGTTCTTGACCTTGCCTGCGGTACAGGTAAGCTGACCCTTATGCTACGCGAGCATGGGTATGATATGACCGGTGTGGATTTAAGCGAGGATATGCTTTCCGTTGCCCGTGAGGAATGCTACAAGAGCGGCATTAATGACGTGCTTTGGCTCTGCCAGGATATGACCGAATTTGAGCTTTACGGAACTGTTGATGCCTGCGTTTGCTCCCTTGACAGTATTAATTATCTTACAAAAATCAGTGATGTAAAAAAGTGCTTTTCTTTGGTATACAACTACTTAATACCCGATGGAGTGTTTGTTTTTGACATTAATACGCCCCACCGCTTCCAAAATGTTTACGGCAATAATGACTATATTTTGGAGCAAAACGGCACACTTTGCGCTTGGCAAAACCAGTACAATGAAAAAACAAAGCTTTGCCATTTTTTCCTGTCC
This sequence comes from Oscillospiraceae bacterium, assembly GCA_015065005.1. Lineage (GTDB taxonomy): Bacteria > Bacillota > Clostridia > Oscillospirales > CAG-272 > RGIG2000. The sequence continues at coordinate 21,522 of SVRE01000010.1, read as the reverse complement.
ATTTTTACTGAAAACCAGGATGGCAGCTACACAAGAAATGATGAAATCCAAAGGGAAAAATGCTACTCAAGACGTCAGATTGAAAAAGCGCTTCTTGACTGCGGCTTTGAAATTATCGGTATTTACGGGGATTTAAACCATACCCCTGCCACCGATACCGATGAAAAGTGGTACTTTACCGTAAGATGCAAAAAGAATGAAAATTCGCCCAATTTCAAGGCGAATTAAGGAGGATATATGAGTTCAACAATTATACGTGCTATGACAAGAGACGGAAGCGCCCGTGCTTTTGTTATCAATTCCCGTGATATTGTAAACAAGGCAATAGAAATTCACAAAACCGCGCCAACCGCAACCGCGCTTTTCGGCAGGCTTCTGACAGCCTCCAGCGTAATGGGTACTATGCTCCCGGAAAAGGAAAATACAATGACCGTTGCAATAAGAGGTCAAGGTATTGCAGGTACAACCCTTTGTGTCAGCGACTACTACGGAAACGTAAAGGGATATATACAAAATCCATTGGCGGATATTCCCCTTAAGCCAAGCGGAAAGCTTGATGTTTCCGGCATTGTTGGCGGCGGCATCCTCTCTGTTTCAAAGGATGTGGGCGCCGAGGTGCCTTACAACGGAAACATTGAGCTTGTAAGCGGTGAGGTTGCCGAGGATATTGCCCAGTATTATGCAACAAGCGAGCAGGTGCCTACCCTTTGCGCCCTTGGCGTTTTGGTTGACACCGACTATACCTGCCGCGCAGCAGGCGGAGTTTTTGTTCAGCTCCTGCCCTTTGCTGACGAGGAGGTCGTTGCAAAATTAGAGGAAAATGCAAAAATGCTATCAAATGTTTCAAGTCTTTTTGACAAGGGCTTATCAAACGAGGACGTTTTGAAGATTGCTTTAAGCGGCATAGAATACGACCTTTTTGACGAGCTTGAGATTGACTACATTTGCAATTGCTCCTCCGAGCGCACCGAGCGTGCTATACTCAGCCTTGGAAAAAGCGAGGTTGAAAGGATTTTTTCGGAGCAGCGTAGTGAGGGCGAGGAAGAAAAGCTTACCCTGAATTGCCAATTCTGCAACAAGGAATACGTTTACAATAAGGAAGAAGCACTTAAGTTATTTGAAAAATAATAGTCAAGGAGTTTCCTTGACAAAAGGAGCTTTAGATGGCAAAAAGGATTGTAGAGCGTAAAAACCGCAGGTCTTGGTTTGAGAAATTCAAAAATATAATGACAGGCAGATATAAAAAGCCGCAGCTTATTTATATGGGTGAAAAAATTAAGGATGGCTCAATAGTTATCAGTAACCACGAGGGAACTGACGGGCCTATGACCCTGGAGCTTTATCTTGACGCACCCATAAGGTTTTGGGGCGCACACGAAATGAACTCCGGGCTTGTAAAGCTGTACAAATATCAGACAAATATATACTACCACCAAAAAAAGCACTGGATATACATCTGGCACGTTTGTTTTGCCTTATTGCCAGCCCGCTTACCAATATTTTTTACAAGGGACTCAACCTGATTTCCACATACAAGGATGCAAGGTTTGTAAAAACACTTAAGGAAAGCCACAAGGCAATTTTGAACGGCGAGAGCGTTGTTGCCTTTCCCGAGGATTCCACAAAGGGATATCTTAAGGAGCTTGAGAGCTTTCACTGCGGAATAGTTATGCTGGCTGAGTATTGCTACAAAAAGGGTATTGACGTGCCGATTTACGTTACATATTTTAAAAAGGATGCTTTACAGTATGTGATTGATGCACCTGTAATGTATTCCGCCCTTGCCGCAACGTGCCAAACGCGTGAGGAAATGGCAAACGTTCTTCTTGAGCGTTGTAACCGCCTTGGCAGAATGGAGTTTGACAAGGACGGAGGCAGGCTTGACACAACCGCGCAGGTTGATGCAATAGCGTAAAAAACGCCCTCCTGTATTTTGGCAAAGCAAGTACGTCAGCCAAAATATCGCAGGACAGTGGCTTAATGCCGCTGTCAACAAACATAAATCAAAAATACGGCGGGAGATAAACCCCCGCCCTACAACAAAGGCGTATGGGCAAACTGCCCATACGCCTTTTAACATATCTTGGCTAAACTCAATCCACCACCGATGTGATGTGTTTTTGTAAAGCAAGCACATCTGCCAAAGCCATCGCATGGCAGTGACCTGCTGCGCCGCCAACAAACACAAATCAAACAATACGGCGGAAGATAAACCCCCGCCCTACAATATATTTTTGCATAAGCAAATATCACTTGCGCATGCAAATATCACGTTGCTACGCAACATATCACTGCTTTGTAGCGGGAGGGCGAACCCCCTCCCCTACAAGATAATATCACTGCAATCTTGCTTGTCTTTATTGCTTATGTCCCAGCCTACAATTTAATTCTCTTATGCATAGCCTTACGGGACGTTGAGGACATCGTCCCCTACAAATTCGATTTTGCATTTGTGGGTGTAAATTTTGCATTTTGCATTTATTAAAGCAGCTTTTTCCTCATTTCCTCGTTTGACATAGGACTGATATAGCAGGGAGCTACGTCAAATACGGTTTTGGCGCCAACCATACCCTCCTTGTTCATGCGGTATGCCGCGCGAGCATAGGCAACGATTACGGATGCGGTAAATTCCGGGTTGGAGTCAAGCTTTAAGCTGTACTCAATAATATGTGTATGCTCAAGGTCCTTGCCTGTTTTTCCGCTGCGGATAACAAAGCCGCCGTGGGGAATACCGCTGTGCTTTTCATTTAATTCCTCTTGGGAAATGAAATTCACTGTTGTATCATAGTCACTGAAATAGTTGGGCATTTCCTTAATTGTCTTTTCAATCAATTCCTTGTCTGCCCCGTCCTTTGCCACAACGTAGCACTCTCTTGTATGCTTTTCCCTTGTGGAAAGGGTTGGGTTTTTGCCGTTTCTTACTGCTTCCAATGCGCTGTCAACAGGAACGGTATATTGCTTTCCGTCAAGGACACCGTCAACACGGCGGATGGCATCGGAATGGCCCTGGGAAACGCCCTTACCCCAGAATGTATAGTCATTTCCGTCCACTAAAATTGAGCCGCCAAGTGCCCTGTTAAGGGAAAACATACCCGGGTCCCAACCAACGGAAATTAAGCCGATTTTTCCGCTTTTCCTTGAGGACGTGTCCACATTTTCAAAATGCTCGGGAATTTTTGCGTGGGTATCAAAGCTGTCAACCACGTTGAAATACTGTGCAAGGTACGGTGTTTGCTTTGGCAAGTCCGTTGCGCTGCCACCGCACAAAATCATAACATCTATTTTGTCCTTGAAGGAAAGAACGTCATCAGCGTGAAAAACATCCACTCCCTCGCTTAAAATCTTAACTGTACTTGGGTCGCGGCGGGTGAAAACAGCCACAAGCTCCATATCCTTATTCTGCTTAACGGCACACTCAACACCCCTGCCGAGATTGCCGTAACCGAAAATACCAATTCTTATCATATTCGCCTCCGAATTTTCCCCTTGACAAAAGTAAGCTCCGCTTTTGCTACGGGAAGAATAAAAATATTTTAGCACACTATTTTTTCCATTTCAATATTTTTTTGTAATTCTTATTGAAAAATCCGTTTTTGTGTGCTAACATATGTTAATGATTAAAAGCCGCTTTTAAAATAGCGGTATTACTTTTGAGCCGTGGAGGATTTTATGGGTAGCTTTTTTGCCGCGCTTACAACCGTTGGGGTTATGCTTTTTTACGCTTTACCCGGCTTTTTGCTTGTGAAAAGCAAGCTGGTGGGTAGTGACGGGATTTCCAATTTTGCAAAGCTGCTTATGTACGTTTGCTCCCCGATGCTTGTAATTTACTCCTTTTTGAATATTGACTTTTCCTGGTCCCTGGTTGGCAAAATGGGTATTGCATTTTTGTTTGCCATGGCGGTTATGCTCCTGTTCGTTTTCGCTTTTTCAAGAGTATTTAAGAATAAGCAGGAGGCAAAGTACAGGATTTACACCTTAGCAACGGTTTTTCCCAACTGTGCCTTTATGGGCGTGCCGATTTTGCAGGCGGTTTTGCCCGATTACCCCGAGGCGCTTGCATTTTCTGTTATGTTTTCCATGGCGCTTAATATTTCTGCCTGGACCGTTGGGTCTTATGTTATTACGGGAGACAAAAAATATATTGGTATTAAAAAGGTAGTTTTAAATCCACAGGTTTTTGCCCTTTTGGTTGCTATCCCTTTGTTTGCCTTTGGAATCAAGCTGCCAACACAGCTTGACACAATGGTTACCCTGCTTGGTAAAATGACAACACCCCTTTGTATGCTTATTATGGGTATGCGCCTGGCAACAACGCCGATAAAGGGTATTTTCTTAAACCCCATGCAATATTTGATTATTGCCATAAAGCAAATAGCCCTGCCGCTTTTGGTGTTTTTAATTCTGTTGCCCTTGCCCCTTGACCAAAATATGAAAAATTCCATGTACATAATTTTTGCCTGCCCTGTGGCAAGCGTTATTCTTTCCTTTGCGGAGATGCTTGGCTCGGGTCAGCGTGATGCGGCAAATATGGTGTTGCTCGGTACGTCCTTGAGCGCTATAACAATTCCGATTATGTGCCTCTTAATTTAATTGCAAGATGCAGAATCGACAACCCTTCCGCCTGCTTTAGCAGACCCCTCCCCTTGCACAGGGGGGCTAAGAAATGCAGAATGCAAAATTGACACCGACAGGTGTCATCCTGAGCGAAGCGTAGCGTAGTCGAACGGATCTATGTGCTTTATGTGAATTTAATTTTGTGGGGGACGGCGCTTACGAGAACCCCAACCCTACTAAAGAGCGGGTCGAGGCCCCATATCTCAACGTCCCAAAGAAAACACAAAAAGGAATTGCGAATTTTCGCAATTCCTTTTGTTTTACTCACCTACGTTAATTATCAAGGGCTCGCTTAGGTAAGCTATGCTCTTTCCGTCATAAACGTACATACTCATTGTAAGCTCGACTCCGTTTTTGTCTGTGCCTACTCCCAAAAGCTTAATATCTGCATAATCGTGTATAAGCTTTTTTCCTTCGGCACAAATCGCCTTTACACCATCCTTTATGGATACCTTGCCATTCTCACAGGTTAACGGTGCGGATGAAGCCGAGGCAACAAAACCGTACTCAAGCTCGCCGTATTCAAGATAACTGGCATATGCTGTCTTGTTTATCTTATAGCCTATTGTAATACTGTAATTTCCGTTTACATCTGTAAACTCGCTCACTGCTGTACCGAGGCACTCTAATATAAGGGCAATTGTCTCTGTGACTGTACCCATACCGCAACCCTGCCTTGTACAAATATCACCAACTGTAATTTCGCTTAGAAAATCCTTTACGTTAGCGTTTTCCTTGCCTGTCAATACGTGCTGACCCCTGTAGCATGCCTTGCAAACATTATAATTATATACAACGGTCCAACTGTTGCCTGTGGGCATATAGTCATCATCTGCTTTAGTCGGGTCCCATTCAACGACAGTTGGGTTTGCGAAAATAATGCTATTTGAGGTGGATTTTTCAACAAGAGCCTGCACCTGCTCATAAGAGCCTGTGAAGAACACAACTCCCTTTGGAAGGCTTGGACCATCCCACCAGGTAAATGTGCTTCTTTCTATTGCTTCAAGCTCGGACAAAAAGGTTTCATATGCGTAAATCTTCAAGGACCTCTTTGCATATGCCATATTGTTAGTGCCAAGATCCTTCAGTCCCTTGCCGATGTACAATTCCTCAAGCTGCTCACCCAAGGTGGAGTCGAAGGCACGGTCCGCTATTGTAGTCATTTGGTTTGAAAAATACATTCTTTTAAGACCCTTTACTCCCTTGAACGAATCCTTAGGAATATGCGCGCTGAAGCCATCCTCAAAAACAATTTCCTCTATATACGAGTTGTTTACAACAAGTGTGCTTATGGATGTTACATTCTTAGGAATGTTGAGCTTTTCCAAGGCAGTATTTGAAAAGAAGCAGCCATAACCAAGGGTTGTCAGCTGAGAGTCCGGCAAAAATTTGATTTGGCGCAGAGTGCTTGACTGTGTAACAGTTGTTGCACCGTATGAAGGCATAACCAAAATGTTATTAGGTATTTCAATTCTTATAACGCTCGCCTTTGTAATATCTTCGCCCAGTGCGTTGCTTATAGGCGCAAAGTCAAAGCAAAATGTAGTGCTGTCCTTAACCACATAGCCGGATGGGTATGTATAATACTCTCCATCCGCACGAAGAATAACAACACGGGCTGACATATCCGTGTTCATACCTTTTAAATCAATACCCTCAATTGCTTCGGGGGTACCAAATTCATTGGTTGCTGCCGCACTTACGCTTACTGCAAAAAGGCAAGCAGCAAGTGCAACCATAGAAAGCACTAATAAAAATTTCTTTTTCATAACAATCTCCTTTTTGAACTATTTGACTTTTCTCCACTTTTATGATACACTATTAATATACGATTTTCTATACATATTTTGACGTTATTTTAGCATTATTTGACGTCAGATAGGAGAGCTCATGAACGAATGTCATTTGTCCACACTAAATCAAGACGGCAAGTTCAAATGGTGGGATATTAACCACAATAGCAGAGAAAGCCAAAGGCTACCTCTTATCACTAATATTGCTGCATGTGTTAAGCCCGACATACACTCTACCTGTTTCAACAAAAACGGCAGGTTGGACTACTTTTTGCTACATATGATTTCAGGCTCATTGTACGTAAAAACCGCACACGGGGTGGCAGATATTTGCGAAAACGATATGATTATCATCCCTCCAAGGACCCCCTATTATCTTGAATCGACCAAAGAGCCGTTTTGCTATTTATGCGTCCATTTTACAGGCTCGCAGGCGCTTGAAAAAATAGAGGAATACGGTTTAAGGCTTTTTCCTGAGATAAACAGCTTGAACCTTGAAAACCATATACAGCTACGATTCAAAACCCTTTTTGAGGCGATTGCTAAAAATGACGAGCTTCGTGAGAAGGAGCTTGGAATTCTCCTCGAAAGGCTGTTTATCGAGGCATCTCGAGGGGTACGAAACAATGAAATTGACCGTATTCCTCTTTCACGGTCAATCAGACACATTAATGAATTTTATTCCACAGACATAAAAATTACCGACCTTGCAAAAATGGAAAGCATGTGCATGACCACGTTTAATTTAAAGTTCAAGGCTCAAATGGGTATGCCGCCCACCAAGTACATAATCAAGCTGAGAATGGAGTATGCTCTATCCCTTTTGGAAACAAGCAATATGTCAATTGCACAAATAGGAGATGCGTGCGGTTACTCCGATGTTAATTTCTTCTCTCGCACATTCAAAAGTTTCTTCGGTGTTAGCCCGACAAGGTATCGCGCACAATTTAGAATTTAAACAAAAAAAGGGGCACCGACAAGCCTTTTTTGTGGAAAATATAAAATTTTTTCCACTTGTTCAATTCTTATTGACTTTAAGATTGAAAAATGGTATATTATATACAAGAATGTTAGACCAAACCTCGAAAGGAGGATTTTTATGAGAGAAGAATGGAACGGCTTTAAAGGCGGAGATTGGGAAAACGCAATCAACGTACGTGACTTTATTCAGCAAAACTACACCCAGTATAACGGGGATGATAGCTTTTTGTCAGGCCCTACCCAGGCTACCCTTGATTTGTGGGAGCAGGTTAGCCAGCTTAAAAAGCAGGAAATTGAAAATGGCGGTGTTCTTGATATGGATACTGACATTATTTCCACAATCACCTCACACGGTGCAGGTTATATTGAAAAGGATAAGGAGCAAATTGTCGGCTTACAAACAGACAAGCCCTTAAAGCGCGCTTTACAGCCTTACGGCGGCATCAGAATTGCTATGCAGGCGTGCCAGAAGAACGGTTATGAGGTTGACCCCGAGCTTGTTGAGTTTTTCACCGAGCATAGAAAGACACACAACGCAGGCGTTTTTGATGCTTACACACCAGAAATGAGAAAATGTCGCTCCAGCCATATTATCACAGGCTTGCCCGATGGCTATGGCAGAGGCAGAATTATTGGTGACTATCGCCGTGTTGCACTTTACGGTATTGACCGCTTGATTGATAACAAGGAATATCAAAAGAGCAGCACAAGAACAACCATGCGCTCCGATGTTATAAGAGAGCGTGAGGAGCTGTCCGAGCAGATTAAAGCACTCAAGATGCTTAAAAAGCTTGGCGAAATTTACGGATATGATATCTCCAAGCCTGCAAAAACACTAAAAGAGGCTACCCAGTGGTTGTATTTTGCATATCTTGCGGCTGTTAAGGAGCAAAACGGTGCGGCAATGAGCCTTGGAAGAACATCTACCTTCCTTGACATTTATGCCGAGAGAGATTTGAAGGCGGGTATTATTACAGAAAGCGAAGCGCAGGAGATTATCGACCACTTTATTATGAAGCTCCGTCTTGTTTGCTTTGCAAGAACTCCTGAATACAATGCCCTTTTTGCAGGGGACCCGACCTGGGTAACCGAGTCAATTGGCGGTGTTGGCATTGACGGACGTCATATGGTAACAAAGATGTCCTTCAGATACCTTAACACACTTAACAATATCGGTGCGGCACCCGAGCCAAACCTGACTGTGCTTTGGTCCACCCTTTTGCCCGATGCATTCAAGAATTTCTGCGCTAAGGTGTCAATTGAGCACCACGCAGTACAGTATGAAAATGACGACCTTATGCGTCCGCTCCACGGTGATGACTATGCTATTGCCTGCTGTGTTTCCTCTATGAGAATCGGCAAGGAAATGCAGTTCTTCGGCGCGCGTGCTAACTTGGCTAAATGCTTGCTTTACGCAATCAACGGCGGTAAGGATGAAATTACAGGCGAGCAGGTAGGTCCCGAATACCGTGCGGTTGAGGGTGAATACCTTGACTATGATGATGTTATGTCAAAGTTTAAGGCTATGATGGCTTGGCTCTCCAAGGTTTATGTTAACGCCTTGAACATCATCCACTATATGCACGACAAGTATTCGTACGAAAGATTGCAAATGGCACTTCACGACAGGCAGGTTAAGAGATGGTTTGCAACAGGTATTGCAGGATTTTCTGTTGTTGCTGACTCCCTCTCTGCTATTAAGTACGGCCGAGTTAAGGTTGTAAGGAACGAGCAGGGTCTTATAACCGATTATATTACCGAGGGTGATTTCCCCAAATACGGTAATGATGATGACAGGGTTGACTCTATTGCCAAGGAGGTTTTGCATACCTTTATTAAGATGCTGCGCCAGCAGTACACCTACCGTGACGGTATTATTACCACATCTATTCTGACAATTACCTCTAACGTTTCCTACGGAAAGAACACAGGCTCCACCCCTGACGGACGTAAGTACGGTGAGGCGTTTGCCCCCGGCGCTAACCCAATGCACGGCAGAGACACAAACGGTGCTGTTGCATCTATGGCGTCTGTTGCTAAGATTCCGTTTATGGATTCACAGGACGGTATTTCAAATACATTTACAATTGTTCCCTCTGCCCTTGGAAAAGAGGAGGATGAGCAAAGGCGCAACCTTGTGGCGTTGCTTGACGGTTACACCAAGAAGGGCGGCTTCCACTTAAACGTAAACGTGTTTGACAGGGAGCTTTTGCTTGATGCGCAAAAGCACCCCGAAAAATACCCACAGCTCACCATTCGTGTGTCGGGCTATGCGGTTAACTTCATTAAGCTGACTAAGGAGCAGCAGGACGAGGTTATTTCAAGAACCTTCCATTGCTGTATCTAAGCTATGAAGGGTTATATCCACTCGATAGAGTCCCTTGGCACTGTTGACGGCCCGGGTGTGCGCTTTGTGGTGTTTTTTCAGGGCTGTGCATTGCGCTGCCTGTACTGCCACAACCCGGACACGTGGGCGCACCATGGCGGTACTGAATACGAGGCACAACAAATCATTGATAAAATGGTAAGAAATCTACCCTTTTACGAAACGGGTGGCATTACCGCCACAGGCGGTGAGCCGCTTTTGCAAATTGATTTTTTGACTGAGCTTTTTAAGCTTGCTAAGGAAAGGGGCATACATACCGCCCTTGACACATCAGGCATTACCTTTGACAGGGAGCATACCGAAAAATTTGATATTTTAATGGAATACTGCGACCTTGTTATGCTTGATATAAAGCATATGGATGAAGGGGAGCATATCCGCCTGACGGGCGCTACCAACAAGCACGTTTTCGACTTTCTTTCCTATCTGAAGGAAAAGAACAAAGGCGTATGGATAAGGCACGTTATTGTGCCCGGTATTACCTACGAGGAAAAGGAGCTTATCTCCCTTGGCAAATATCTTAAGGGCTTTGACAATGTGGAGAAAATTGATATTCTCCCTTACCACACCTTAGGTGTTTCAAAGTACGAGAGCTTGGGGATTGACTACCCCTTAAAGGACACCCCACAGCTGACAAAAACGGATGCTTTACGGGCGCTTGAGATTGTTAACTCAGCAAAATATAATTAAACCAAAGCCCAAACGGAACCGTTTGGGCTTTACTTTTACAAAACTTTAACATTTCAGAAACCTTTGAACAACAAGGCATATTTATAATACATAGAAAGAATGGGGGGGATTTTAATGATAAGGATATTAGTCGTAGAGGATGAGCGTGATTTAAACCGCTTTGTTTCTCTTTCCTTAAGGAATAACGGATACGAGGTTGTGTGTGCCTTTGACGGCAAGGAAGGTCTTGAAAAGGCAGAAAATGAGCGCTTTGACCTTATTTTAACCGACATTATGATGCCTAAAATGGACGGATACGAGCTTTGCGAAAGCATACGTTCATTCCAGCCTGATGTGCCAATTGTTTTTATGACCGCCAAGGATGATAAGATTTCCAAGCTGACAGGCTATTCCTTAGGTGTTGACGACTATGTGGTTAAGCCCTTTGATATGGATATATTATTAATGAAGATTGGTGCAATTTTAAGGCGGGCAAAAATCAAAAGCGACAAGGAGCTGAAAATCGGCAACCTTACAATGAATACAGAGGAGCGCAGCGCGGCGGTAAACGGTGAGGAAATACCCTTGACTGTGCGTGAGTTCGACCTGCTCTTCAAGCTTCTTTCTTACCCTAAAAAGACCTTTACCCGCTCTGCTTTGATGGAGGAGTTTTGGGACTACGATTCCTCCGCCACATCCCGTACGGTTGACGTGTACATGGCAAAGCTACGTGAGAAAACACAGAATTGTGACGGCTTTGAAATTTTAACCGTTCACGGACTTGGGTACAAGGCTGTACTGAAATAAATGTAATTTTACGAAAGGGGTAATATTATGAAAAAACGCAAAAGCGCCTTTAGTATTACCGGCGCACTAATATTTTTTGTAACCATTGCGTTGGTTATACAAATTGCCATTTTGGTTTACGATTATATTATTCAGCGTACAACCAACAAGGGCTTGATTGCTGTGCTTATTTTAATTGTGGTGCTTATGCTTGCCGCCCTTTGCACAGTGATTGACGTAATACGCCGTAAAATAATGGTGGACAGACCCGTTACAAAAATACTCTCCGCCACAAAAGCAATTGCCGCAGGTGACTTTTCCGTGCGCTTGACCCCTACCCACAATTACGAAAAATATAACGAATACGATATCATAATGGAAAACCTGAATACTATGGCAAGTGAGCTTTCCAAAAGCGAGGTTTTGAAAACGGACTTTATCTCAAACGTGTCCCACGAAATCAAAACTCCACTTGCTGTAATACAAAGCTATGCTTCTCTCTTGCAAAACGAGGACCTTGACAAGGAGGAAAAGCAAAGATGCACAGGCGCGCTTTTACAGGCTACCAGAAGGCTGAACGACTTAATTACCAACATACTTAAAATGAACAAGCTGGAAAACCAGGAAATTAAGCCTGACTATTCCCTGTTTTCCTTAAGTGACCAGCTGGCAGAAATTATAGTTGGGTATGAGGATTTGCTACAAAGCAAGGAAATTGACCTTGATTGCCAAATTGACGAGGTAAAGATAAAATCCTGCCCATCTTACCTTGAAATTGTGTGGAACAATTTGCTCTCAAATGCCATAAAATTTACGGACAGCGGTGGTAAAATCACCGTTACACTGAAAAAAAGCGATGAAAATGCAATTGTTGGCATTTCAGACACAGGCTGTGGAATTGACAAGGAAACAGGCGAGCATATTTTTGAAAAATTTTACCAAGGGGATACCTCACACAAAAGCCAGGGTAACGGCTTGGGGCTTGCCCTTGTTAAGCGGGTGGTTGATGTACTTGGCGGTGAAATTTCTGTTGAGAGCGAAAAGGGTAAGGGCAGCACCTTTACAATTACGCTAAAGGATGTTGTGAATGAAAATATTTAAAAATCCGCCAGCTTGGCTGCTCATTTTAGCATATACTTTAACTCTTTTAAGCATGGTTGGCTCACTTGCGATTTTATTCTTTGACTATTCCGACACCGCATTTGAGTGGCTTGCTTATTGTTTGTTCGGTATAGCGGGCACCACCCTTGCTTACAGTGTTTATACCCTTGTGCGCTTCTCCCCAAGGATAAAGGCGCAAATCAAAGCAGTGATAGAAAAGAACAGCTTTACTGATAAATTTGTAAAAAGCTTTGGCTTTCGCGCCCTTGTTGGGTCATTCCTTTCCCTGTCTGTCAGTATTCTTTTCGGAATTTTTAACGGGGCATTGGGAATAATGTCAAGCTCGGTCTGGTACGGTTCCCTTGCCCTTTACTACATTTTGCTTGCCTTGATTTACGGCAGTATTGTTTTAAACCGCAAGCCGAAAAGTGTGCTGAAAGCCAATCAAATATACAGGCGCTGTGGCATATTGCTCCTGATACTCAACTCCGCCCTGTCGGTTGCAATCGGGCAAATGATTTTTGATAACGAGTTTTTTGAGTACGGCGGACTTATGATTTATGCCTCAGCCGCATACGCATTTTACAAAATTACTATGGCAATTATCAGATTTTTCCGCCACAAAAGGGAGTGCAACCCCATTTTAAATGCCATTGTAAGCATCAACCTGACTGACGGTATGGTATCAATTTTAGCTCTGCAAACCGCTTTACTTTCCACCTTTGGTAACGGTAGCGTAAACGTATCTCACTTTAATACGGTAACTGGCTCCTTTGTCAGCCTGATAACCCTTAGCATCGGCATATTTATGATAATAAAAGGAACGAAAAATATAAAATCGGAGAAAAATAATGAACGACAATAAATTCAACTACACCTACTCTGCCCCAACAGAGAGCGAAAGGCGCGAGATTGACAGCATAAGGCGCCAATATCAGCCAAAGAGCAATAAGGAGATAAGCCTTAACCGCCTAAGACGTCTTGACAGCATTGTTAAGGGTGTGCCGCAAGCGGTTTCCCTTGCCCTTGGTGTTGTGGGCACTTTGGTTTTCGGCCTTGGGCTTACCATGATACTCCTTGAATGGGCGCATATTGCACTTGGTATTTTGGTAATGGTTGTTGCCTTACCGCTGATAATAGCCGCATATCCAACCCATAACCGCTTGCTTGAAAAATACAAGGAAAAATACGGTCGGGAAATATTACAGCTTTCAGAGGAGCTGTTAAATGAAAAGCAGGATTGAAAAAATCCTGCTTTTTACATTTCTTTTACAAATCTTTTTCAAAACAAATACGTCTTTTTGATTTTTCACTTACAAGTGGTAGCTATAATAGTATTGTAATCAAGAGGCAAGACCTCAAACCAAAATTAAAAGGAGAAAACAGTTATGACAAGAAACGAATTAAAAGCAATTGAAAAAATCAAGGCACAGTACGCAAGCGAAGGCAAGGAGGAAACAAAGCTTGACAAGCTAAAACAGCTTGACAGACAGGTTAAAAGACCTGCCCAGGTATTCTCTTACGCACTTGGTACAGTTGGCGCCCTTGTGCTTGGCACAGGCATGACAATGGCAATGTCCTTAATCCCCGGCGGAATGGTGGCAGGTGTTGCTATCGGCTGTGTTGGTATTCTAATTTCCGGCTTTAATTACCCACTGCACAAGAAAATCTTAGGCTCAAGAAAGCAGCGCTATTCAAAGGAAATAATTGAGCTTTCAAACGATATTTTAAACGAAAACAATTAAACATATAAAGGATAAAAGTATTATGGGAATTATTAATTTTTTCAAAAAAGCATTTGGAGATATGAAGAAGAGTGCTAAGGCACAGCACCAGGTTGACAAGGCACAGTTTAATGCTGTAAAGGCAGAAAGCCGCGCAAATTGGGAGGAGGCAAAGATGTCCCCTGCCCAAAGACAGGAAAAGATGCAAAGAGAAAGAGATGAAAAAATTGCCGAGGCTAATAAGAGAACCGCTGAAGCAAACGAAAGAATTGAAAAGGCAAAAGCAAACAGAAAATAAGCAAAAACGGAGTATTTACCTACTCCGTTTTTTGTCATTTAAATATGATTTTGGAAAAAATATCATTTACGTGTTTTGTAGATTTCAACAAAGAGGGCGGTGCCAATGCCGCTGGGGTCTAAGGTGAAGGCTTTTTTGCCGCGCACGTAAATATAAACGCCTGTCCTTTTGCTTTCCAATTTCTCAATATCGGAAAAAACGTATTCCTGTTTTTTTCCGATGGTGGGAGTATATACAATGTTATCACCATTTACTGCCACCTTTTCCCTGAAGGCTTGCAGAATACCAAATCCGAAAATCAGTAAAAATATACTAAGGGCAATATTGATTCCAATGGAAAAGGGCTCACCAATATTGCCGAAAACCAAAAGGGAGCCAAGCAACACTTCTATTATTATCATTATTACGCCCCAGGAATAGGAGGAACGTATTATAAATGCACATCTGTTCAGTTGTTCATTCTTGCGTTTATTATCTCTTCGCGCCAGGGTAAACAGCATTATACCTAAAACCGCTATTAAAAGCGGTGTTACAACGGTTAATAGGGTATCCATAGGGTACTCCTTTCTTATTTTTAATTATTGTAGCATACTTTTCTTAAAAAGTAAAGATGTGCGCCAATATTGACAGCTTTGCCTTTTTATGTTAATATATAAAGAGTAATTTAATTATGAGGTGCTATTATGAAATATACAAAAATCAGCGAAATGGCATATGTAAGAGTTTCCAAGGACTCTGTTATTGAACAAATAAAGGACATAATTGCAAGAATTGAAAATGCAAAAAGCTCAGATGAGCTTCTTTCCTTGCGAAACGAATACAATACCTTGAGCGAGCATGTGGGCACTATGGCGCGCTTGGCTTCAACACGCTTGAACCTTAACAGCCGTGATGAGTTTTACACTGCCGAGATGGATTACTACAACTCTGCCCTGCCCGAAATTCAAATGTACGACATTAAGTTTACAAAGGCTTTCCTTGACTCCCCTTACTTAGAGGAGGCAAAAAAGGAATTAAACCCTCTCGTTATTACAATGATGGAGCTTTCCTTGAAATGCGCTGATGAGCGTGTGCTTGAGGAAATGCAGGAGGAAAACAGGCTTACAACAGAATACAGCAAGTTTGTTTCCGAGCTTACCTATGATTTCAGAGGGGAAAAGCTGACCCTTGGCGCATTGCGTAAGTATATGCAGGACAGCGACAGGGAAACAAGGCGCGAGGCTTACAATGCATTGGGCAAGTCCCTTGGGGAAAACAGTGACTATCTTGACGGGATTTATGACAAGATGGTTAAGGTGCGCGACAAGATGGCAAAAAAGCTTGGCTACGAAAACTATGTTGGCTTGGGCTACAACCTTATGCAAAGAACCGCATACGACAAGGAAGCGGTTAAGGTTTTCCGTGAAAATGTGCTGACAGATTTAGTGCCTGTTATTACTGAGCTTAAAAAGAAAATTGCCCAAAAGCTTGGCATTGACGAGCTTAAGCTTTATGATGACAGCACCTATTCCGAAAATGACCCGAAGCCAATCCTCGATGCAGAGGGTATTTTGGCTGCAGGCAAGGAAATGTACCACGAAATGAGCCCCGAAACACGTGAGTTTATTGATATGATGTTTGAGTCCGATGCCTTTGACGTGCTTCCCCGTGAGGGCAAGTGGACAGGCGGATATATGACCTTCTTCCCCGATTACCGCCAGCCGTTTATATTTGCCAACTTTAACGGTACAACCGCAGACGTTGACGTTATCACCCACGAGGCGGGCCACGCATTTGCATATTACGTTGGCAGGAACGAAATGCTACCGGAAACTCAGCTTGGCGGAATGGAAACCGCAGAGAGCCACTCCATGAGTATGGAGTTCTTTGCTTGGAAATATATGGACAAATTCTTTGGTGAGCGTGCAGATGCATACAAGTATAAGCACCTGTTCTCTGCCCTTGCCTTTATCCCTTACGGTGTTATAGTTGACTATTTCCAACAAATCGTTTACGAAAACCCAGAAATGACCCCCGCGCAACGTAATGAAGTGTGGAAGAGCCTTGAAAAGCAGTTCCGCCCTTATATGAACGCAGACGGAATTGAATATCTTGAAAAGGGTACAAGATGGCAGTACCAGAACCACATTTTCCAAAGCCCATTCTACTATATTGACTACTGCTTGGCGCAGGTTGTCGCTTTTGAGTTCTTACAGCTCAGCCTTGAGGATTATGAGGGTGCTTTAAGAACCTATATTGACCACGCGGGCCGTACAGGAAATTATAATTTTACAGAGCTTATTAAAATGGCAGGCTTGAAGTCCCCATTTGAAAGCGGCGCCCTTTCCCAGGTTGCAAGGATGTGCCGTGAACTGCTTGAAAAGCTTGGATGAAAAACAGTGAATAATGAATAATTAAGGTGCATTTTCGCTATACGAAAATGACTATTTTGGCATACAAGGGAGGTTGAAAATGAATAGACTCAAGGCGCTTTACCTAAAGCATAAGGAAATTATACTTTATATTTTCTTCGGCGTTCTTACCACCCTTGTAAGCATCGCCTCATTCTGGCTGTTTGATTTAATCTTAACAACCAAGCTGCACTTAATTTCCAACCTTTTGTCTTGGATTGTTACTGTTATCTTTGCCTTTGTAATGAACAAGCTTTTCGTTTTCGAGTCCAAAAGCTGGGGTGGTAAGACCCTTGTCCGTGAGGCGGCAGAGTTTTTGGGCGCGCGTATATTCAGCTTAATAGTTGAGGAGCTTGGTATGCTTTTACTTGTGGACCTTTGTGGCTTTAAAAATATTGCCCTTAGCCTTTTCGGCTTTGACATTTCAGGGGCGCTGATTGCAAAAGCAATACTTTCCGTTGTTGTAATTATCTTAAACTACTTTTTCAGCAAATTCATAATATTCAAAAGGAAAAATTAAGGCAAGCTGTTTCATTTGTCAAGGGTGTGCTTGCCTATTGTAAAATCGCACAAAAAACAGGCGAAAATTTCTTGAAATTTTTTCAAAAAAGTATGTCTTAACCACTTGAACTGTAAATAAAATTGTGCTATACTTTTTTTATCAAAATTTGTTTTCTTTTGCGGAGGATTTAATATGGCAGTTAAGAAAAATGATATTGTTCGCCCCGAGGATATGCCTCGTATCACCACACCGGAGCTTGCTAACAAGTTTATTGATGAGCAGGTTCAGATTATTCGTGACACAGTTAAGGACAAAAAGGTGCTTCTTGCCTTGTCCGGTGGTGTTGACTCCTCTGTTTTAGCGGCGCTTCTTATTAAGGCTGTTGGCAAGCAGCTTATTTGCGTTCACGTTAACCACGGCTTAATGCGTAAGAATGAGAGTGAGGGTGTTATTAAGCTCTTTAAGGACGAGCTTGATGCTAACCTTGTTTATGTAGATGCGACCGACCGTTTCCTTGGTAAGCTTAAAAATGTTGCAGGCCCTGAGGAAAAGAGAGCTATTATCGGTAAAGAGTTTATCGAGGTTTTTGCTGAGGAAGCAAGAAAGCAAAAGGGTGTTAAATTCTTGGCACAGGGTACAATTTACCCTGACATTATTGAAAGCAAGAAGGGCCACAAGGCGCACCACAACGTTGGTGGACTTCCAAAGGACTTGAAGTTTACACTTGTTGAGCCACTTAAGCTTCTTTATAAGGACGAGGTAAGAGTTGTTGGTATCGCTCTTGGCTTGCCCGAATCTATGGTTTACCGTCAGCCATTCCCGGGCCCGGGTCTTGGTGTGCGCTGCACTGGCGCTATTACAAGAGACAGGCTTGAGGCTGTTAGAGAAAGTGACGCTATCCTTCGCGAGGAGGTTGAAAAGGCCGGCTATACTGACAAGATCTGGCAGTTCTTTACTGTTGTTCCCGATATGTGCTCCGTTGGTGTTAAGAACGACCACAGAGTTTACGATTGGTGCGTAATTATCCGTGCGGTTAACTCCGTTGACGCAATGACAGCTACCGTGCCTGAGCTTCCCTGGGAGCTTCTTAAAAAGGTTACAGACCGTATTTTAAACGAGGTAGACGGCGTTTGCCGTGTTGCCTACGACCTCTCACCAAAGCCAATTTCTACAATTGAGTGGGAGTGATTTTCGCAGAAAAGTCATATCATAACATTTGGCGAAGCATTTCTGCTTCGCCAAATTCATAACGTCAGCTTACTGACTCGTAACGTTGCCTTGGCAACTCATAGCTCGTATCTGCGAAAATGTTATGAAATGCTACGCAAAAGGAGGCTTATTTTGAAAAACAATTTTCAAACAATTTCATCATCTGTAAGGAATATAAAAGCTGTCTTAATTACATGTATTGTATTGGCAATAGTCGCTTGTTTTGGGCTTACTATTTCTATTGGTGCTTTCATTCTTTTTGAAGCAATCATATTAATTTGCTGTGCAGTAATGCTTTTTACTGTATCAAAGGTTAAATGGGCGCTTTATTTTGAAGACAATATTTTAACCATTACCAATTTAGCAAACAACAACCAATATTACTTTGATGATTTGAAGCGCAGTGATTTTATATTCACTCAAAACAAGTCCCAAAAGGAAAGAAATCGCGGGCACCTTAAGATTGTTGCTTCATCTGCAGTGTTTAACGATGTACAAAGCTTTGAAGAAATGAAAGCATATATTGATAGGAATTTTTCATAATAGTGATAGAAGTGCTACTTCGGCGCACCTGCTTTATCGCAGGTGCGCCGTTTCTATTCGCCTATGTCGAGTGATATGCGCCACGTGCGTTGAAAGCAAGGGCGAATTGAATACCACTTTTGCAGAGCAAAAATATCACGCCGTGTTGAGCAAGGCTTTTTCCTTTTATGTTTGATTTATTAAAATTCATATGCTATAATTAAAACCAACATAGAATTTGTATAATTCCAAACAGGGAGGAAGCTTTTGTGAACGAAAATAAGTTTTTGCGAGAATTGAAAACGTTAATTTACTTGGTGCGTGAATACGGCATTTGCCACATTGATTTTGAAATTGACAGCAAAAATATCAGGGATACGGAAAAGGCAGACATATTTTATTATCAGTGCCATCAAGGCTTTTATGCTGCTCAGGATCGTGTCATCCCTCTTTTAAGAAAAATCATATTAGAGCAAGAGAAATTAAAAACAGACCTGAAGAATGCCAGACGTGAACGCCAAAAAGAAGAAGCAAGCAAAATAAACCTAACGCTTAGAAGGGTTAAATTTCAAGAACAGGTGCTTAGAAAGCTTATGGATGCTATTGCGTGGCAATTATTTAGCTATGATTTGTCTACCATGAGAAGATTGTACTGTGGGGCTCTTCCTGTAGTTATAACCAATTCAAATTTAGACTCAGAGCTATCATTTATTAAGCAATACAAAGAGAATCATCCCTGTGGCTTTTCTCTGATTAGCGATTTAACCTCCTTTATCCAAATAGGAGATGTTGTTACAGTCGATAAAGACAACGGAATATGTATTTCCGAATTAAAAGAAGGAGCCGTAAACGACCAAATATTTGAGATCATCAAAGACGTATCAAAGACCCAATGCCCCGAGAAATTACAGCAGGAGCTAAAGGGTAAGGATGATAGGTTTTTGCAACAATTTAAAAGAGTTACCAAGCAAATCAACAAAACATATCAAGTATCCGAAACGATTGCAACCGGTTATGGTACCGACTTGTTCACCGGTCAGACGGTTCGGATTGTTCAAGGAGATGTTCAGCCCAACACGTTCTTTGACACCTTGCGCTCTTTGTCGCTGAGCTGCCACAAAAAGGGATATGCTATTTCTGTCGTCGAAGATTGTTTGCTAATTGGAGTATATGATATAACAAAATTTCCAAGTCAAGTCTTTGATGCCTGGAACGATTTACTGAAAATTAAATTTCCAATTTACGATATGAGGGCTTCTTTTTTCGACCCACTATCATTTCCAATTTTCCTCCACGGCTTCTCCGATACCTTCATTTTAGAATTAATTTCCGGAAAAAAAGTCATTAAAATGTCCATTGACATAGAAAAGTGGCTAAGCACATTTGAGAAAGACGGATGTACAATTAGATGGCTTAGTAAAAAAGAAACAAGCAAAATCAATTCAAAAATGAAGGGTGGTAATCGGATATTTGATATCAACGGTCAAGGTATCGAAATTGAAAAGGATGGAATAACGCAGATTATCGGTCACGGTATTTTTTCACGACTATTTACAAGCTTTCTCACTCCCTCCTCCGCTAAACAACATTTGTTAACAATGTTTGTGCCACCGTCACAGTAAATTCAAAAATATAGATGGCACAATACAGGAGCATTATTTTATAAATATTTTGTAAAAAATACGCGGTATATATAATTGTAATTAAAATTGTGATATAATTGAATTATAACCTTTTTGAAGGGAGAAAAATATGGCTTTACTGACACTTAAGGATATAGGAAAAATATACGTGTCTGAGGGGAATGTTTCCGTTGGCATACGTGGGGTGAATTTATCCTTTGACCGTGGGGAGTTTGTTGCGGTTACCGGTAAGTCCGGCTCCGGTAAATCTACACTTTTGAATGTTATCAGCGGTATGGATTCCTATGAGGAGGGCGAGCTTTACATAGAAAACCAGGCAACCTCCCACTATTTGCAAAGCGAATGGGAGGAATACCGAGAGAAATATATTTCCTTTATTTTTCAGGATTATAATATTATTGAGAGCTTTACGGTTTTGCAAAACGTGGAGCTTGCCCTTATGCATATTGAAAGCAAGGAGGAAAGGCGAGCGCGCGCCCTTGAGCTTATAGACCGCGTTGGGCTTACCTCCCATATAAAGCAAAAGGGCAGCCGTTTATCAGGCGGACAAAAGCAAAGGACAGTTATTGCCCGCGCCCTTGCAAAGGACAGCCCGATTATTTTGGCTGATGAGCCTACGGGAAATCTTGACTCCGCCACATCAAAGGAAATTATTGAGCTTTTGCGTGAGGTATCAAGGGATAAGCTTTTAATTGTGGTTACACACAATTTTGAGGAGCTTAAGGACTGTGCCACAAGGCACATTCGCATTTTTGACGGCGCGGTTGAAAGTGACCACGCCATAAGCACCTCTGCCTGTCCTGCCGTAAATACAGAGGACAAAAAAGCGCCAAGGAAAACAAAAAAGGAAGAGCTTAAAAGCGATATTAAAAACGGCTTTACATTCGGAAGCACAATATTCACC
>SVRE01000009.1 GCA_015065005.1 Oscillospiraceae bacterium | reverse complement strand
AAAGCTCAACCGCTGCCCACGTATTTATCCCCAATACCTATGTTGAGGTGGATGAGGAAATGCTCAGGGCAAAAAAAGAAGCAATGCGCACATATGCTATGGAATTCAGGAAGTACCCACACACTCGAAGTGCTGAGGCAATTGACAACCTGGCAGCATTTCGCGGACAGTCTGTTGGCGTTTGCGCCGCAGAAGCATTTTGTTTAATCAGAGAGGTGCTAAAATGATAATAGCTATACATCAACCGGACTATATCCCTTATCTTGGATATTTTTACAAGCTTGCAAAGTCTGACAAGTTTGTTTATTTAGATGACGCACAGTATTCCAATGACAATATGCACAACTGGAATAAAATCAAAACACCACAGGGTGAATTAAGATTAAAGGTTCCTGTGGAGCATCATTTGGGTGATGCTATCAACACCGTCAGAACAAGAGATGAGCTGAAATGGAAGGAAAAGCACCTGAAAACCATTGAGATGAATTACGGTAAAGCGCCTTATTTCCAGGAGATTTTCCCACGCTTTAAGGAGCTGCTCCTTCAGGATTATCCTAACATTTCAGAAATGAATATCGCTATAAATACCTGGATTGCAGAGTCCTTTGGCTTAAAGACACAGTTCTTCAAAAGCTCTGAAATGGATATTCTCACAGTAAGGGAGGAGCGCGTAATTGATTTGTGCGTTGCCCTTGAGGGAGACGTGTATATTTCGGGACACGGCGCCAGCGTATATCAGGAGGAGGAGCATTTTACCTCCCGTGGCGTAAAATTGGTTTATACAGATTATGAGCCGATAGAGTATGAGCAGCTTTGGAAGAAGGCAGGCTTTTTGGCAAATATGTCTGTTCTTGATTATGTTTTCAACTGTGGCTTTGATTGGGCATCAGTAGAGGAAAAGGTTCAAAATATTTTAAATGCAAAGGAATAAAATATGAAGCTTTGGGAAATAATTTCGTTTTTTCAATACGGTGACTTGCCTACAAGTTATTTCGTAAAACGAGGAATGAAGGTGGGCAAAAACTTTAACCGTCAGTCGGGCACCCGTATGGACCCTTCACACTGCTGGTTAATTTCCATCGGAGATGATGTTACCCTTGCAAACAAGGTGCAAATATTAGCTCACGATGATACCACACGTATATATACAGGCTACGGACGTGTTGCTCCTGTTAAAATCGGTGACCGTGTTTTCATTGGCGCAAACTCCACTATTTTGATGAATACTACCATAGGTAATGACGTTATTATAGGCGCAGGCAGCTTGGTTACGGGCAATATCCCTGATGACTCTATTGCTGTTGGCGTTCCTGCAAGAGTGGTTGGGAAAACCTCTGAGTATATTGCTAAGCAAAAGGAAAAAATGGCAAACGGCTTAGTGTTTGATTCCTCTTACACATATCAAAAGGATGTAACAGCGGAAAAGAAAGAGGAAATGCTTAAGAAGCTTGAGGAGTATAATGGCGTTGGCTATCTCGACATTGGTTATTTTGAGGACGGTAAGAAATGAGCATAAAAATTTGTCTTGTAACAACTTCCAGCAAATCTATAGATTCCTTTATGTTCCCCTGCGTACCTACATTGAAAAAATACGGCTTTGACGTGACATTTGTCACATCCTGCGAAAAGGGCTTTATTGAAAAGTGTGAGGAAGCGGGCGTAAAGGTTCACCATTACCCTGTGGGAAGGGGATTTGACCTTAAGGGTACACTAAAGGCGGCGAGAAGGTTTAAAAAGCTTTGCTTGCAGGAAAAGTTTGATATGGTTGTTTATTCCACACCAAACGGAGCTTTGTACGGCTCAATCGGCTCAAAGGCGGCAAAGGTGCCTTGCCGTGTTCTTGCACAGTGGGGTATGAGATACGTTGGCTTTGAGGGCTGGAAGCGTACTTTAATTCGTAATATTGAAAAAATCAGCTGCCGTAAGGCCACTGATATTCGTAATGTTAGTGAGAAAAATCGCGCCTTAGCTATTCAGGACGGAATGTACAAGCCTGAAAAATGCAAGGTTTTGGGACAGGGCGGTACTGTCGGTGTTGACCTTTCCTTGTACCAAAAGGAGCAAATTCCCGCAATGAGAAAGGAAACAAGGGAGAAATTCCAAATTCCAAATGATGCGTTGGTATATGGCTTTGTGGGTAGAATTTGCAGAGATAAGGGCGTGGGTGAGCTTCTTTCTGCCTTTAGCTTGGTGCAAAAGGAAAACCCGAATGCATATCTTCTTTTGATTGGCGGCTTGGACGATAACCACGGTCTTACCCAGGGGCTGATTGAGGAGGCCCAGAAAAATCCTAATATTGTATTTTGCGGTCAGGTTCCTGTGGAGCAGGTTTCCAAGCGTTTGGCGGCAGCGGATGTTTTGGTGCATCCCACATACCGAGAGGGCTTTGGAATGGTGCTTCAGGAGGCGGCGGCTATGTACCTGCCAACCATTACAACAAATATCATAGGCGCATCTGAGGCAATTGTTAACGGGGAAACAGGCTTGCTTGCGGAAAAGCAGGATGTTGAAACGTTAAAGGAAGCTATGATTTCTATGTTTGATGCTGATTTAAGAAAAACATTCGGCGAAAACGGAAGAAAGAGAATAGAAAACGAATTTGAGCGCGGATTGATGGTTGAGCGTATTTGCCGTGACTATTTGGAGCTTTATGAGCTGAGATGCAAAAATAAGGAGAAATAAAGGTAATTAGGAGATACGGTTATGAGTGAAATTATTTATGATTGCCGATGGTCTGACAATGTTGATGACAAATTCATTGCTGACTTTATAGCTACTGAAAACGCAGTGTTTAACTGCGGTTATACTGAGGAGCTGTTCAGAAAAAAGTATATAGACAACATCTTTGGCAAATCCATTGTTGAGGTGGTGTATTTGGACGGACAGCCTGTGGCGGCAAGAGGACTTTGGCGTAATGACGTAGATGGCAAAAGGTCATATCAACCCGGAGATACCTGCGTAACAGAGATATGCAGGGGTAAGGGAATATTTACCGAAATGACAAAAAAATCTCTTGAATTAACAGAGGAAGGGGATTTGATTTATAATTTCCCGAATCAGAACTCTTTTCCGGGATATATGAAAATGGGCTGGAAGCTTGTTGGCGAATACGGGCTTGTCCTTTTCGGCGGAAATAAGCGCTACTTAAGTGAGCATCCGCAAAAAATGGACGCTGAGTATGCCGACTGGTGGTTAGATGAGAAAAACGAGTTTTTTGTAAAGAAAAGTGGAAAGGAATATTACCTTGTTCGCAAAATCAGAGGCGTTTGGTACAGAATTGTTGCTTGTGTTGAAGAGGACGTGGCGAAAAGATTTCCTAAAATGGGCTTTGGCGTATGCTTCTACAGATCAACAAGAAAAACATTTTATAACAAAAAGTTAGGCGCGCCATTACACGTGGTTTCCAAGGGAGATGCTGTAAATATTCCTCTTTGGAAAATGGATGTAATATAAGCCTGTGTTTAAAGCCGGTTTTGCACTGAGCATTAAAGCACAGCAAACAATATGTGAATTAACCGAGCTTGGAAACCAAGCTCGGTTTTTGTAAACAAAAACTATTGTTTTTAATGGGCATTGCGGTAAAAATGCGTTGTCCCTATACTTTCAATGCGCCATATCGGTAAAAATTATTTATTCTTAAGGTGACTTACGAAAAAACGACCTTGCAGAAGAAATTCTGCAAGGTCGTGATTTATTTTTATAAAGCTGTCAGAAAATCAAGCCCTGAAATTACTTTCTTGGGTTCTTAATAGCAGCCTGAGCAGCAGCAAGTCTTGCAATCGGAACTCTGAATGGTGAGCATGATACATAGGACAGGCCAATCTTATGGCAGAACTCAACAGATGTTGGGTCACCACCGTGCTCGCCACAGATACCAATGTGCATGTTAGGTCTTACTTCCTTACCCATGTCAACAGCCATGGACATAAGCTTACCAACACCGTTTTGGTCAATTCTTGCGAATGGATCGTTTTCGTAAATCTTGCTTTCGTAGTAAGCGGTCAAGAACTTACCGGCGTCATCACGGCTGAAGCCGAATGTCATCTGGGTAAGGTCGTTTGTACCGAAGCAGAAGAACTCAGCGTCCTTAGCAATTTCGTCAGCTGTGATACAAGCTCTTGGAATTTCCATCATTGTACCAACCTCATACTTAAGGTCAGAGCCTGCATTAGCGATTTCCTCGTCAGCAACTGCTACAACGATCTTCTTAACGAAGTTGAATTCTTTGAGTTCGCCAACCAATGGAATCATGATTTCAGGAACAATGTTCCAATCTGGATGAGCCTTCTTAACATTGATAGCCGCACGGATAACAGCTCTTGTCTGCATCTTAGCGATTTCTGGATATGTTACAGTCAAACGGCATCCACGGTGACCCATCATTGGGTTGAACTCATGGAGAGAAGAGATGATATTCTTAATATCTTCAACTGTCTTGCCCTGTGTCTGTGCAAGAAGCTCAATATCCTTTTCTTCAGTAGGAACAAACTCGTGGAGAGGTGGATCCAAGAAACGGATAGTAACCGGGTTGCCTTCAAGAGCCTCATAAAGCTTCTCAAAGTCGCCCTGCTGCATTGGAAGAAGCTTAGCAAGAGCTGCTTCTCTTTCTTCAACAGTGTCAGAGCAGATCATTTCACGGATAGCGGAAATTCTGTCTGGCTCGAAGAACATGTGCTCTGTACGGCAAAGACCGATACCCTCAGCACCGAATCTTCTTGCTGTCTGAGCGTCAACAGGTGTGTCAGCGTTTGTTCTAACCTGGAGCTGTCTGTATTCGTCAGCCCAAGCCATGATGATACCAAACTCACCGTCAACAGAAGCTGGAACGGTTGGAATAGCCTCACCGTAAATATTACCTGTAGAACCGTCAAGAGAAATGTAATCACCCTCAACATATGTTCTACCGTCAAGAACGAACTTCTTGTTTTCTTCATCCATCTTAATAGCGCCGCAACCGGATACACAGCAAGTACCCATACCACGAGCAACAACGGCTGCGTGAGATGTCATACCGCCACGAACGGTCAAGATACCCTGTGAGTAGTGCATACCCTCGATATCTTCAGGAGATGTTTCAAGACGAACAAGAACAACCTTTTCGCCAGCCTTGCCCCATTCAACTGCGTCCTCAGCAGTAAATACAATCTTACCGCAAGCAGCACCTGGAGATGCAGGAAGAGCAGAAGCAACAGGCTTAGCAGCCTTCAATGCCTTAGCATCAAACTGTGGGTGGAGAAGAGCGTCAAGCTGCTTAGGATCGATCATCAAGAGCGCCTGCTCCTTGGAAATCATACCCTCGTTAACAAGGTCAACAGCAATCTTAAGAGCTGCTTTTGCAGTTCTCTTACCGTTTCTTGTCTGGAGCATGTAAAGCTTACCGTGTTCAACAGTGAACTCCATATCCTGCATGTCTCTGTAGTGGTCTTCAAGAATCTGGCAAACCTCTACGAACTGCTTATATGCTTCTGGGAACATTTCAGCCATCTGTGCAATTGGATATGGTGTACGTACGCCGGCAACAACGTCCTCACCCTGTGCGTTAGGAAGGAACTCACCCATGAGCTTCTTCTCACCTGTTGCAGGGTCACGTGTAAATGCAACACCGGTACCACAGTCATCACCCATGTTACCGAATGCCATTGCCTGTACGTTTACAGCAGTACCCCAAGAATATGGGATTTCGTTCTGCATTCTGTAGTAGTTAGCACGTGGGTTGTCCCAAGAACGGAATACAGCCTTAACCGCGCCCATGAGCTGTTCCTTAGGATCAGATGGGAAGTCAGCACCGATCTTGCCCTTGTACTCAGCCTTGAATTGGTTAGCAAGCTCCTTAAGGTCGTCAGCGCTAAGCTCAACGTCCTGGGTAACACCCTTTTCTTCCTTCATCTTGTCGATAAGCTCTTCAAAGTACTTCTTACCAACTTCCATAACTACGTCAGAATACATCTGGATAAATCTTCTGTAGCAGTCCCAAGCCCAACGAGCATTGCCGGACTTTTCAGCCATTACATTAACAACCTCTTCGTTAAGACCGAGGTTAAGGATTGTGTCCATCATACCTGGCATTGAAGCTCTAGCACCGGAACGAACGGAAACGAGAAGTGGATTTTCCTTATCACCGAACTTCTTGCCTGTGATAGCTTCCATTTTGTCGATGTATTCCATGATCTGTGCCTGGATTTCATCATTAATCTGTCTGCCGTCCTCATAGTACTGTGTACAAGCCTCAGTAGAAATAGTGAAGCCCTGTGGAACAGGAAGACCGATCTTGGTCATTTCAGCAAGGTTAGCACCCTTACCGCCGAGAATTTCTCTCATTGTTGCGTCGCCCTCTTTAAAGAGGTAAACATACTTCTTTGTACTCATTCTCTTAAGTACCTCCATATAAAATATTAACTAAACTGATTTGTGTTTGCGTCCGCATTTCTGGGCGCACACGATAATTATAGCACAAAATTTTGCGTATTGGAATATTTTTTTAAAATTTTTACCTTAAATTGTAATATTTTTGAAAAATTCTAAAAAACAAGTGAATATATATAATAATATTGTAGGAATTTCACAAAAAATCGACAAAATAAGTATTGAAAACCGTTTTGAAATAAAATGTGATACTAATATGTCAGCTTATCAATCTAATATTATCATCAACCCGTGCTTATTTATAAATAAAAGGAAGAGTCGCTGTTGACAAAAAGAGATTTGTATGTTAAAATTTTTGACATATGAATCTTTGTCATTGGGAGGGCTTTATGGAGTGGCTTGAAAAGGCGGTTAGCTTTATTAACGACTATATGTCAGGTTATATTCTTGTGATTCTGCTGGTGGGTGTTGGCATTTACTATTCAATTAAAACTAAGTTCGTTCAAATCCGTTGCTTTGGTGAGGGCTTTAAAAGGGTCTTTGCAAAGCAAGGGAAAAATAGCGTAAGCGGTGTTTCATCATTCCAAGCGTTGGCAACCGCTGTTGCGGCGCAGGTCGGCACCGGCAACATTGTGGGTGCCTGCGGTGCCATTTTAGTTGGCGGTCCGGGTGCTATTTTTTGGATGTGGGTTATTGCTTTCTTAGGAATGGCAACAAACTATGCCGAGGCGGTGCTTGCGCAAAAGACAAAAACAGTGGACAAAAACGGAGAAGTACACGGCGGTCCTGTTTACTATATAAAGCACGCATTCAAAGGCAAGGTGGGTAAGGCGTTGGCTGGCTTTTTTGCAGTGGCGATAATTATTGCTTGCGGATTTATTGGTGCAATGGTACAGTCAAATTCAATAGCAACAAGTATTTCCGGCGTGTTTGAGTCCTTTGGTGTGGACATTTCCGGATATTTGTGGGTGATTGGTATTATAATTGCTGTTTTGGCATCCTCTATTTTCATAGGCGGCATAAAGAGAATTGCTTCTGTAACAGAGAAGATGGTTCCTGTTATGGCAATTATGTATATTCTTGGTGGACTTTTGGTTCTTATCATTAATATAAAGAATGTTCCGTTAGCAATCGGCTCAATTTTTAAGTGTGCTTTTGTTCCTCAGGCAATTATCGGCGGCGGTCTTGGCTCTGCTATTGTCAAGGCTGTTCAAAAGGGCGCACAGCGCGGCTTGTTCTCAAATGAGGCAGGAATGGGCTCAACCCCGCACGCGCACGCACAGGCGGACGTTAAAAATCCACATGACCAGGGCGTATGCGCGATGGTTGGCGTGTTCATAGACACATTTGTGGCTTTGACAATGACAGCACTTGTTATTTTGAGTACGCTGTATGTGGGTGATGGGCCCTTGGCAAGCATTACAGGAGAGCTGGTCGATGTTTCGGGCGCATCATTTACCGATTTGGCAAGGGCGCAGGGCTTGACTGACGGAAATATGGTACAAAAAGCATTCCAAATGACATTTACAACATTGTTTGGTGGCAACGAGAGTGTGGGAAATGCAGTGGGTAGCATATTCGTTGCAGTTTGCTTGTTCTTCTTTGCTTTCTCAACTATAATCAGCTGGAATTTCTTCGGAAAAATCAACTTTAATTATCTTTTTGGCAAAAAGGTAACCCTTGCGTATTCAATTTTGGCAACGATTTGCGTTTTTGCGGGCGCAGTGTTTAAGAACTCCTTTGTTTGGGGTCTTTCGGATTTGTTTAACAACTTAATGGTAATTCCAAACGTAATAGCATTGTTTGCCCTCGGCGGATTGGTTGCATCCCTTACTAAGTTTAAAAACAAAAAAGAATTGCCGGAGTTAAAGTAATTATCAGTTTAATATAATGAAAAGGTGTAGCCAAGCTTGATTTGGTTACACCTTTTTGATATGCAAAATTGTTGGCTGCCCAAGCTTATGGTGCAATACAAAAGGCAGCTGATAAAACAGCTGCCTTTTAAATTATTTAATTTTGTATTCAACGTGCATTGCTTGACCGCCTGTCAAAAGAATCATTTCAACAGCAGTTCCGGAGAACTCACCCGCCATAATTCTAAGTGGTTTATCAAGAACGCCCCTTGCAAGAACTTTAACGCATTTCGCCTTCTTTTCAATGAGCTTTTTGTCCTTCATTGATTGGATTGTAACAATATCACCTGCATTATAGTTCTTAGAAAGTGTGTCGATGTTTACAATAGCCTTCTTGCTGTCACCTGCATTGATGTAATCAACACCTTCTTCAATGTGAACCTCAATATGCTTTTCCTCAATAATCTGGTGTGCTTCTTCAGCGCTTACGCTTTCTACCACAACCTCAGGCTCAATATATGGTTCTTCAGCAGGAGTTTCTTCAACCACAACCTCTTCAACCACAACCTCTTCAGCTGCAGGTTCTTCGATTACAGGCTCTTCGACTACAACCTCTTCGGCTACAGGCTCTTCGACTACAACCTCTTCGGCTACAGGCTCTTCGACTACAACCTCTTCAGCTGCAGGCTCCTTGGCAACAACCTCTTCGGCTACAGGCTCTTCAACCACAACCTCTTCCACCACGGGAGCTGCTTCAACAACCTCTTCCTTTGGCTTGGAGGACATAACAACAACAGCATCATCTGCAATAAGGGCTTTTATAAGTCCTCGAGCAATAAGTGGTTCGTTTGGCTCGTAAGGATTTTCCTTAACATAGTCAATAACCTTTGCTTTCTCATCCTTTTCAATTTCGAATCTTGCCATTACGAAATCAACAAGCTCTTTTGCTTTTCTGAGACCGAGACCGCTCTTAATCTTAACAAGCATCGGAACGTCCTCAAATATCTTAGCATCGATTGCCTCGTGATGATATTTGGATTGGTCAAATTCATTTGGATCAAGCGCACAGTACAAGCAAATTGTCTTACCGCGGAGTTTGATCTTAAAGAGCTGATCTCTACCTCTGTTGTAGCTATCAAACTTCCAACTGATTCTGGATTTAACTCCCTTGTATGAAAGGATATGATTTTTAAGCTCACTGTAGTAATCCTTTACCGTGTCATCGCTTTGGATGAGGTTTGCTGTAAAGCTACGGCTATACTTAATATCAATTTTGTTGCCTTCGTTATCGTAATATGTAGGAACAAGAACAGGTTCGGCAGGCTCTTCAATAACCGGAGCAGGTTCTTCAACAGAAGCAACCTCTTCAACAGGAGCAACCTCTTCAACAACCTCTTCAACAACCTCTTCAACTGTTCCCTCATGCTGTGGAGCGTATTCTTCGATAACTTCTTCGTAAAGAGGCTTTTCTGCAGCTTCTTCAACTACTTCCTCAACAACTTCTTCGACAGTCTCCTCAACTACTTTCTCAACAGTCTCTTCGACAACTTCTTCAACTACTTCCTCGACAACCTCTTCAACAACCTCTTCAACAACAGGAGCTTCCTCAACAACCGGTTCTTGCTCAGCAACGTCACCGATAGAGAATAAAGGAATGTTGAATACACAGTCAACATCAGTTCTTTCAATAGTAGCATCACCGTCAGCCATGGTGCTCCAACCAATGAACTTTCTATCAAAACGAGAGCTCATAGGAAGCTTAAGTGTGACATAGTGAGATTCCTTGTAAACAACTGTGTCTGTACCGGATATAGTGTAAGAAAGGTCAACAACGCTCTTTCCTGTGAATATTTTTGTTGGAGCAACATAACCGCTGTCAGCAAGCGCACTAACAGGGTAAAGGTCGATGTTGAACACGTGAGTTTCAGTTCCGTCCTTTAAGAGTATTGAACCGTTTGGCTCAAGCGCCCATCCGTCAACATTCTCTTGAGGAACAACTGCATTAAGCTTGAAGCCCTCGCTTGTAATAATTTCATCAGTCTGCGGATTGATGTAATTGAACTTAACGAATATACCGTGCTTGTAATCAACATCGGTAAATGCAACCGGTGCTTCTGCAACTGTAACGGGAACAGCCTGTGGTACAACTGCGTTTGCCCAAATAGCATAAAGCTTTATGGAATGGAAAAGAACCACCCTGTGTTTGGTAAGCGGTGTTTTTCCGTCAGGAGTGGTGCTCCAACCGACAAGCCTTTTTCCGGTTTTGTTTGCGCTGTGGATATCAACCTTGGCAAGCCATGGATGTGTCTCCTTGTGAATTACGCTCTTTCCATCCTCGTTGTCAATGTAAGTAACCTTGCATTGAATAGCCATGAACATAATGAGCAAAACTAAAGCCACGCCAAAAACAATACCGCATCCAACTAAGCTGAGATTGAAAATGTCGATGGCAGCAAAATAGTTAAAAATCATCTCTATCCGCCTTTCTTTTTATGTAAGATATAATAATTGTATTTTCATTATACAACACTAAATTTTTTTTGTCAATAAATTTTTTGTTCTTTTTTATTTATTTTTGCGAAAAAACATACACTCTGCCGCTAATTTTTCAAAAATCTCAATTTTTTTACCTTTACGGAGCGATTTTTTAAAGAAAAATTTATCTATTGACAAATTTGGTATTGATTTTACGTGCCGTCTCCGCTATAATACTTATATGAATATTGATTTACAGGAGAGAGAAAATGGTAACAGAAATCATTAAAAAATTGAGCGAGTTCGATGGTGAGGTTGCAAACGCAGTCAATATGGAGCTTAAAAGACAGAAGAGAGGTCTTGAACTGATTGCTTCGGAAAACTTGGTTTCCGAGGCGGTTATGCTTGCTATGGGAACACCTCTTACAAATAAATATGCTGAAGGATATCCTGCAAAGAGATATTATGGCGGATGTGAGTGTGTTGACGTTGTTGAAAATATCGCTATTGAAAGAGCTTGCAAGATTTTCGGCGCAAATTACGCAAATGTTCAGCCACACAGTGGAGCGCAGGCAAATACCGCTGTTTATTTTGCGCTTTTGCAGCCAGGTGACACAGTGCTTGGAATGAGCTTGGCTCACGGCGGTCACTTGACACACGGTAGCCCTGTAAATATGTCAGGCAGCTATTTTAATTTTGTATCATACGGCGTTAATGATGATGGCTTTATTGATTATGATGAGCTTGAAAGACTTGCAAAGGAAAACACTCCTAAGCTTATTGTTGCAGGCGCATCCGCATATCCAAGAATTATAGATTTTGAAAGAATTTCGAAAATTGCTAAATCAGTGGGCGCTTATTTTATGGTAGATATGGCTCACATTGCAGGTCTTGTTGCGGCAGGCTTACATCCAAATCCCGTACTTTATGCTGATGTTGTTACAACAACAACTCATAAGACCTTAAGGGGACCACGTGGCGGTCTTATCCTTTGTAACGATGAGGAAATGGCAAAGAAAATCAACAAGGCGATTTTCCCCGGCACACAGGGTGGTCCGCTTATGCATACAATTGCGTCAAAGGCCGTTTGCTTTGGTGAGGCACTGAAGCCTGAATTCAAGGCTTACCAGGAGCAGATTGTTAAGAATGCAAGGGTGCTTGCCGAAACACTTTTGGCTGAGGGCTTTAACCTTGTTTCAGGAGGAACAGATAACCACTTGATGCTTCTTGACCTTCGTCCATTCTCGATTACAGGTAAGGAGCTTGAAAAGCGCCTTGATGAATGCTATATAACAGTTAACAAAAACGCAATACCAAATGACCCGGAGAAGCCCTTTGTAACAAGCGGTGTAAGAATCGGTACTCCTGCTGTCACATCCAGGGGACTCAAGGAAGAGGATATGGTTACACTCGGTAAACTTATCAAGCTTTGTGCAACTGAGTTTGAGGAAAAGGCTGACTATATCCGTGCGGAGATTACAAAAATCTGCGAAAAGTATCCAATTTACGAGTAATGCGGGGAGAATATTCAACCAAGCAGCGTGAGGTTATTTTGGCTTATCTGAAAGAAAATAACGCACACGTTACTGCCTCAGATGTGATTTTTCACCTGAAGGAGGAAGGGTGTGTGGTCAGCACGGCTACTGTGTACAGGACTCTTGAAAAGCTTGAAAAAGACGGCGTTGTGAAAAAAATGATAATTGGTGAGGGGACAGGTGCCTGTTACCAATACATTGATGGGGATGGGTGCAGTGAGCATTTTCACCTGAAATGTGTAAAATGCGGCAGGCTCATTCACTTGAGCTGTGAGTTTTTGCACAGCATGGAAAGTCATATCTTTAATGAGCATGGTTTTACGGTAAGCTCGGGTAGGACTATAATATATGGCACATGCGCGCAATGCAGCAATGCACCTATTAAGGAAAGCTGTCATTGTGGGTGTCATAGCAAAAAAATTAATTAAAAAACAGGTTTTTTCAAAACATTTTAAAAAAAGTTAAATTTGCTATTGATTTTTAAAAACATTTGTGATATAATGCTTTTCGCTTATGGTTTCAGAATATTAAAAACGGAGGATAAATTATGACTGTCTTGAATATAATTTTGGCAATCTTGCTATTTCTTGCTGCAATCTTTCTAATTGTTGCAGTGCTTTTACAATCCGGCAAATCTAAGGGCGTTTCAGGTGCTATCACAGGTGGCAGCTCAGAAACATATTTTGGTAAAAACAAGGGTAAGTCTTATGAAAAGAAGCTTTCTCTTATCACCACAATCGTAGCAATCGTATTTGTTGTTCTTGCACTTGTTGCTTATGTTACACAGGATTATATCAATCTTGATGATCTCTTTGACAAGCCAAGCACATCAACACCAAAGACAAGCGCTTCTTCTGTAGTTGACAAGAGCGATGTTGATAAGGACGCAACAGGTGTTTCTTCTGTTATCAGTAGCATTGTGGATAAGGACAATACAAACCCTGACAACGAGTAATAGCTTTACTCAAATATCTTGGAATTTACCGCCTTGGACGAAAAGTGCCGAGGTGGTTTTCTTTTTCCGTTTTTTGTGGTACAATAACATTAGATAGATAAAAACAGTTAATAACGTTACCTTTGATTATAAAGGAGTGATAAAATTGGAAAAAATTAAAAATCAAATTTTGGATTTAGTGCGTGGGGCAGATTATATACCTCTTACCCCAAATGAAATGCTTTCCTTGTTCAATAATAACGGATATGATTTTGACGAGGGGGAGTTTTGGCGCACGATACAGGAAATGGAAGGGGAGGACTTTTCCATTGCCTTTACAAAAAGGAACAAAATCGCCTTGGCGGAAAGCCTAGGACAATACAAGGGGGTATATTCTGCATCATCAAGAGGCGGATTTGGCTTTGTGACAACAGAAAACGAAGAATTTTTTGTTCCCCCATCTCTTTCCTTTTGCGCCTTGAATGGAGATACGGTAATTTGCAAAAGACTTGACCGTGGCTCGCGTTTTTACGGTAAGGGTAATGAGGCGGAGATTATTGCCATTTTGGACAGGGGTCTTAAGGAAATCATAGGAACGCTGACACTTTATAACAATGGCAGGGGACAGGCAGGGCATATAACACCGGATAATGAAAGGATAAAGCCATCAGTCCTTGTTTCATCAAAGGCGTTAAACGGTGCTTGTCATGGGGATAAGGTTGTTGCCAAAATAACCAGCTACCCAAAAGCCGAGCACGACCCCATAAGATGTGAGATTACTGAGGTGCTGGGAAAAGCAGATAGTCAGGAGGCAAACTATAAGGCGGTTTTACATTCAAACGGAATAACCACAACCTTTCCGCAAGGGGTTTTGAGTGAGGCTGAAGAGGTTTCATTGGAGAAAATAAGCGACACAGGGCGCCGTGATTTCAGAAAACATACCGTATTTACCATTGACTCCCACGAAGCAAAGGATTTGGACGATGCCATTTCATTGGAGAAAACGGAAGACGGGTATATTCTTGGCGTTCATATAGCGGATGTTTCTCATTACGTAAAAAAGAACTCCAAGCTTGACAAGGAGGCGTTCAACCGTGGTACAAGCGTATATTTTACAGATAAGGTTGTGCCGATGCTGCCAAAGGAGCTATCAAACGGGATTTGCTCACTTAATGAAGGGGAGGACCGCTTAACGCTTTCCGCTATTATTAATATAGATAAAAAAGGAAGCATTGTTTCCTGTGAAATAGTAAATTCAATTATAAATTCGAAAATTAAGGGAATTTATTCTGAGCTTAACGATATTTTAAAAAGCGGCGAAAAAAGCGAATTTTATCAAAAATACGCACACGTCATCGGGGATTTTTATGAAATGTACGAGCTTTATAAGGTTTTGAAGGAAAAAAGCGACAGACGTGGAGCCATGGAGCTTGAAAGCGAAGAAACCAAGATCGTGCTTAATGAACAAGGGCATCCCATAGAGATAGTTAAGCGTGAAAGAGGCGAGAGTGAAAGGCTTATTGAGCAATTTATGCTCTGCGCAAACGAAGCGGTTGCTACCTATTTGTATAATGCGGGCATGCCCTGCGTTTACCGTGTGCATGATGAGCCTGATATGGAAAAGATAAGCGCCTTTGCACTTTTTGCTAAAAATCTTGGCGTGGATGTTTCTTCACTCAGAACGAAAAATAAAATCACCTCTTCTCAGCTTTCAAGGGTGCTTGACAGTGCAAGAAAGAAGGAAAATTTGCCGATTGTGTCATCAATTTTGTTGCGTTCATTGATGAAAGCACGATACTCCCCCGTGCAAAAAGCGCATTTCGGACTTGCAACGGAGTATTATTGTCATTTTACCTCACCTATCAGACGTTACCCTGACCTTAGCGTTCACAGAATAATAAAGGCTATGCTGAAAGGGGAAATTACCGAAAATACTATTGCCGAGTATGAAAGCTTTGCCGCCAACTCCGCTATGGCATCAAGTGATAATGAGGTTAAGGCGGTCCACGCAGAGCGAGATATTGATGATTTGTATAAGTGTGTTTATATGCGTGACAGAATTGGTGAGGAATATGAGGCGGTTATTTGCTCCGTCACTTCCTTTGGCTTTTTTGCCAAAACAGAGAATCTTTGCGAAGGGCTTGTGCCTATTGAGTCGTTGGGTAACGGATTTTATTATGACAAGGATAATTACACACTGTCCCGCGGAAAAACCGTTTACCGTTTAGGGCAGAAAATTCGGGTTAAGGTTGAGGATGTGGACATCAGTGCAAGGCAAATCAATTATTATCTTGTGAAGGATAAAAATGAAAAGCAGTACAAGGAAAATATATCTGCAAACGAAGGTGTTGAGCAAGAAATACGTGGGACAAGGCGCACATTTAACAGGGAAACAGGCAGTGGCAGGAAAAAGCAAAGGAGATACAGCACCTTTATGGAGCTGACCCACAAAAGAGGAAAAAGACGCAGAAAATGATCCGAAATATTGACAACATAAGGCAAATATAATATAATTGAGTTAGCAAAATCAACATTTTAGGAGGAATGACCATGAGAAAAAGATTACTTTTGCTTGCAGGTATGCTTGTCATGCTTGTGCTTTCGGCCTCTCTCTTTTCATGTGATGTTAACAGCATGTTAGGTGGCGGAACAACCCCAAGCTCGCAGCAGGAGAATAAGAAGGCAATGATCCACTATGACCCGGGTCAAGGCTTGCTTTCTGACGGCGAATGGAATGCAGAGGTTGAAATGGGTGAAGTATATTACAAGCACCCTACACCTACAAGGGAAGGATACTTATTTACAGGCTGGTATTTAGATAAGGAATGTACAGAGCTTGTTTCAAACGGTAAGCTGTATAAGGACGAAGAAACCACCCTTTATGCAGGATGGGAAAAAGCCTTGAAGTTTACAGTTACATTTGTATCCAGTTGTGAAACCGTGATAGAGGACCAGACAGTGCCTGACGGTGAAAGGGTAACAGAGCCACAAGCACCGCAAAGACAGGGGTATACCTTTGATGGATGGTATTGTGATGGCACAAAATGGGATTTCAACAGCAAAGTGGTTGAAAATGATGTTACCCTTGAGGCTATGTGGACACCGATTTCATACAAAATAACCTTCGTTGCAGACGGTGATGTGGTTGGTTGGGCTGACTTTACTTTGGACAGCGAGAGAATTATCGAGCCAAAGGTGCCCGAAAAGGAAGGCTATGCAGGCAAGTGGCAGAGCTATGAGCTTGGTGCAGAAAATATGACAGTAAATGCCGAGTATGAAATTATAGTATATAAGCTAACCTTCATAGCAGACGGAGTAACTGTTGGCGAGGTTGAATTTACTGTTGAATCAAGTGACTTTGATGTTCCGCCGGTTCCAACCAAGGATGGTTATATCGGTAAGTGGGAAAGCTACGAGCTTTCTTTACGGGACATTGCCGTAAATGCAGTATATGAGCCTGTGATTGAAAAAGTAGAAATTACATTTAGTCCAAATAGGGGTACAATTGTTGACGGTGATTTTGAGATAGAAATCAACAAGGGCTCAAAGCTTTCTGAAAGCAAGTTGCCTATAGTTGAAAGAGAAGGATATGAATTTTCTTACTGGTCTTATGACGGAACCGGTGAAACTGAGTGGGATCCTGCTGAAAGGTTTACCCAGGACACAACCCTTTATGCTATTTGGCAAAAGGTTGACTCGGGTGGCGATGGTGGTACAGGTGACGGAACCGATACTGAAAAGGAAACAGTAACAGTTAAGTTCGACACAGGTGTTGGCTACTTTGAGAACAATAAATACACATATCAGGTTGAGAAGAATGGCTTTTTTGAAGGCAGTCTTCCAATTCCGATAAGTGATGACCCTAAGTACGAGTTTATAGGATGGTACAAAGATACTGAATATACAAGGTTGGCTTCACCCTCTGATTTGTATATTGCCGACACAGAGCTTTATTCTTGTTGGATAACGGTGCCACAGTGTGCTGACGGCTCCTATGACCACACATGGTCTGGTTGGGAGGAAACAGTAGCACCAACCTGTACAAAGAAAGGCGTTAAAGCACGGTTCTGCACAATCTGTAACGCCGAAAGCACGATGACAGGCAGCCCTGCAACAGGTCACGATTACGGACCTTGGGATGAAGGCTTCCTCTGCAGAGAACGTAGATGCAAGGTTTCCGGCTGTGGCTATGAGCAATATCAGGAACTTGAAAACATTACACTTTCAACTCTTGGCAAAATACCGAGGAATCAAGTGTCACTTCAAATGTACGCAGGCTGGGGCACCGACCGCTTACTTTGCTTAATTGACGGTGTTTGGGACCACCAAAACTATCAGGTTTTCACCGGAAATGCTTGCGAGGTTAAGGTGATAATTGATCTTGCAACACCAAGCACAATGGACAGAATTTATGTTAAGGGTCACGGTGCAGGCTCAGGCTTTTATACATATGTTCAGTATGAGGGCGATAGCGACTACACAATTGTTGGTACAGGCTCATTCTTGAATCATGCTCAAAATGAAGATGTGGAAAACAGAGTAATTCCATACTGTGAGGTTGATAATACAAGAAAAATCACTAAGGTACAAATTGTAATGCCAATATGCAGCCAAGGCGAGGATTTTTGGGAAGAAATAGCATTTGTAAGAGTTCCTCCGACTGCTGATCCTGTAAAAAAATGGCATAATATATACTATTATAATGTAGATGGTGCAACACACAGTAACAGAAGCGAATATACAGAGGAAGATAGCTTTATATTAACCGAGGCTACAAAGGAAGGTTGCTTTTTTGACGGCTGGTACAGTGACAAATATTATAATAATGAGGTTACGGAAATAACCGCCGGAACAACAGGAGATATAGAGCTGTATGCTAAATGGATTGAAAAATCAAAGCCTGATGCAGAAGGTAACTATGTACCCGAAACTTTGAGAGATTGGAGCGGTGAAAAATTAAGAATTCTTGCTACAACGTGGAATAACTCCGCTGATCCGAGTGCTCCCTGGTCACAGGTTGAGTTGACAGTAAGGCCTGAATACTTTAACACAGACACAGGCTTCGGTACTTTAATTAACAATGCGGTAATCACAAGAGAAAACTTTATTAAGGCTGCATACGGTGTTGAGCTTGAATGGGTAAATGCCCGCGGAACAATGATTGCTAATATTCTTTCCGATGCTATGGTTAGCGGAAGCGAGGCAACAAGCTATCACATTGCTATGCCACGTATGCTGGAAGCGCAAGCAATTGTTGCGACAAACTCTATTTACGATATTTCCAAGAGTAAGTACATAAACCTTGACGCTTCTTACTATAATCAGGCAGCAAGAGAGGCATATACAATAAATGGCGTTACACTTTTTGCTGCAGGTGACTTCAGCTTCCTTGATGAGTCGACATCTTATGTGCTTTACTACAACCAGGCTATAGCAGAGGAAATTGAAAATTTCCCTGACCTTTATCAAATGGTAAGGGAGGGCAAATGGACAATTGACCAGATGACAAATATTGCTAAGCTCGTTAAGAAAAACGTAGGTGCGCCTGAGTGGACAGATGACGATACATACGGCTTTGGTACAACATCACTTGCAAAGTTTTATCAGTACAGCGGCATTAAGCAGGCGTCCGTAGCGGATGGAAAATATGTATTATCATTAAATGATGCCAATGTAAACACCCTTGTTGACAAGCTGGTGGCTATCAATGCTGCTGATTGGGCAAGAACAAAATGGGATGGCGCTTATGGCGCAGCGGAACTTGCATTTAGAGAGGGTAGGCTTTTGTTCTACAGTGAGGTGATGGAGAGAGCGGATTATTTTGATATCCAAGACGAAGAATTTAAGGTTGGCGTTCTTCCAATGCCAAAGCTTAACGAAGCTCAACAGAGTTATTGCGCACCGTGCTCATATCTGAGCGTGCTTATGTGCATTCCAAAGGCTACAATGGATAGAGAAATGTCCGAGTACTTCTTTGAAATTCTTTCCTACACAGGCCAAAAGTATGTTATGAAAGCGTATAAGGATAATCTTAGATCTAAGCTCAATTATGAAACATTTGCTGAAAGCATGGAGATAATTGAAGATTATATCTTTCCAAACATACTGTATGATGTAGGATATATGGATGGCTGGAACGGCTTGCTATCGGATGTACAGACGGAATCATATTCCTTTGGCAAAAACAACTTCACAGAATCCTATGGCATTGCCGAAAAGGATGCAACGGAGGTTGTTGACAAGTGGAACAAAAACTGGGAGCTGTATACGGAGTAGCCTTCAAGCAAAAACAAAATTACAAAAAACAGGTTGAAAATTCAACCTGTTTTTTGTTTTGCAAAGCAAAAGGAAAAATAGCATCCGTTTAATCCCAAAATGCAACAAATTTATCCCAAATTAATGCAA
The DNA here is from genome assembly GCA_015065005.1 of Oscillospiraceae bacterium. Taxonomy (GTDB): domain Bacteria; phylum Bacillota; class Clostridia; order Oscillospirales; family CAG-272; genus RGIG2000. The sequence goes on along the minus strand of SVRE01000009.1, from coordinate 26,218 downwards.
ATTTGATTGATTTATGCTATAATTTTAAAAAAACATGTCGATACGTGTTTGAAAACGATCAAAAACCAAAATTGTGAAAAAAGCGCGTGGAGTGGTTAATTTTTACGGAAAAATGTTAAATGTAAACCGCAGGTTGACATTGGTAAACAATGGTTTATTGACTAATTTGTTCTTTTGTGGTACAATTTAGACAGAATAGATTTAGGAGAAGCAAATGGAGCTATCAGAAAAAATAACATATCTAAGGAAAAGGAAGGGCTGGAGCCAGGAGCAGCTTGCGGGAAAGCTTGAGGTTTCGCGGCAAGCGGTTTATAAGTGGGAGGCAGGAATCAGCCAACCCGAAATTGATAAGCTGAAGAAGATTTCCAAGCTTTTTGAAATTTCCTTTAACGAGCTTTTGGATGATGAGCTCGATATAACAATCATATCCGACACCCCTGTGGCTGATGCCCCCTTTGTTGATGACAAGGGGCAGGCTGACACGATGGCGGTTGTAAATGTTCCCGATAAGGCAGAGACTATCTTAATTAATGAAGAGAATGAAAATTCCGAAAATCAGCCGACAAGTGAAAGCGATATTATAGAGCAGAGTGTGGATGCGGAAGCGGAAAAAGCTGTGCAAGATGAAATCGGTTGTGAAAAAAACGTAGGCTGCGAAATAAGGGATAACAGAGTAGATAACATTAACGAAGAAAAAGAGCTTACGAAAAATGATAATTCGGTCAAAAGCGGAAAACGCGCGCTTTTGATTGGAATTATTGCCAGCGTTGCCTTGACACTTGCTTTGTCTGTAACCTTGCTTGTGTTGATTACATATTATTTGAATAATGTTGATTTTGGACCAAGCACAGGCACAAGCGGAAGTCAAGCAAGCAGCACTCCTGACACCGGGGTAAGCGGCACGGGAGGAAGCGATACGAAAGAAAGCGGAAACGATAACCCGACAAGCGGCAGTGATGCGGAGCAGGGTGGAAACGATAGCACGGCAAGCAGTAGCGGCAATACGGACAGTAGCCAAGATAATAACCAAAGCCCTGACATAACGGATGGAACTTATTATACAGTCAGCTTTGTTGCAGACGGAGTACCGTCTGTTGGAAATGTACAAATTAAGGAGGGCGGCTTTGTTACTGTACCAAAGGTAGAAAGAGAAGGCTACATTCTTCTCGGCTGGGTTGATATGGAAACCTTTGAGGAGTGGAGCTTTGCTGAAAATGCGGTTACTAAAAGCATTACCCTTTACGCGGTTTGGATGAAGGACAATACAATAACCGTTACATTTGATAAAAATGACGGTAGCGGAACAACCGAATCGGTTCGCATTGACCCAAGGGACCAGCTTGTTTTAGGGGATATGTTTACCGATTCCGAGAAAACAGCCCTGGGCTGGGCGATAAAGCCGGGCGGCGCTGTGGAATACAAGGCTTACGAAAAGGCGTTCTTTGAAGAAAGCATAACTCTTTATGCGGTGTGGGCGCCGAAAAACACAGTTTCCATAACCTTTGATACAAACAATAAAAGCTCGGAAAAATATAAGGTATATATTACCAAGGGTGGAAGCTACACCCTGACAACTCCGTATGACGAAAAGGGTCTTATCGGCTGGAGCAAATCCCCACAGGGTCAAAGAAATTACGGAATAGGGCAAACCGTTACCTTTGATAAAAACACAACTCTTTATGCAATATGGAGTAACAATGACGGGCTTTATTTTACCAGCCGAGGAAACGGCACCTGTGTTTTGGAAAAGTACACGGGCAATGATACATCACTTGTAATTCCAGAATATTATAACGGTGACAGAGTTACTGAAATAAGAGATTTTGCTTTTAGTAATTTGGAGCTGTATAATGACACATTAAAAAGCCTACAGCTTCCAAGCGGAATTACAACCATAGGGGAAAATACGCTTTACGGCTTGCGCGGTCTTGAAATGCTTAAGATTCCTGCAGGCGTGAACAGTATAAGCACAAAGGCATTTTTGTCCTTTGGCTGTATTCGCGAGTTTTGGGTTGATGATAACAATGCAAGATACTGTCACATTGAGGGGGCTTTGTATAATAAAGAGAGGACAAATCTTATAAAATACCCCATAGGCAGCTATACAGATGCCTATCGCGTACCTGAGGGAACAAATATCATAGAGGAAAATGCATTTTTCGGCAGCATATATCTTAAAGAGGTATATTTTCCCGACAGTGTTGGCGTGGTTCGTAAATCAGCCTTTGAGTTTTGCGTAGAGCTTACAACAATTAATTTCGGCGGCAGCTTGAATTATGTGGAGGCAAGGGCGTTTTACGATTGCTACAGCCTTAAGCAAGTAACCTTTGAGCATGATATTATTGATATAGGAAATATGGCGTTTTGCAACTGCAGGTCCCTTACATATGTAGAGTTTCGTGGGGATGTGAATGTAATAAGCTACCGTTCCTTTGCAAATTGCACTGAGCTTACTACCGTCAGGCTGTACGGACGTGTGACAGACAGAATAGATAGCAGCGCCTTTGAGGGCTGTGAAAATGTAGAAATAACAGAATATCCCGTACCCTAACCTTGCGGGATAACTTGGAAACATTATAAGGAGGAAAATATGAAGAAATTTTTATTGGTTTTAATGGCAATTTTGGTTGCACTTTCATTAGTTGCCTGCAATGATGAGGAAACGCCAAGCTCTACGGACAGTAGCGTAACCAACGGTACTGAAAACAGCAGTACAACCGATTCAAGCAAGCCAAGCACAGATGGCGAGGGCACTACGGATTCAAGCACCCCGGAGAGCAAGCCGAGTGATGAAAAGCCTGATGATGAAAACCCGGGCGGTAACACAGGCGGAGAAAACCAGGGTGGCAATACAGGTGATGGCACAGGAAACAATAACCCTGGCGGCAATACAGGCGATGGCACAGGAAACGATAACCCTGGCGGAGATAGCGGTATTTCAACAGGATTTATTCTTACACAGGCCGTTATGAATCAGCTTGAGGCGGCATCAACCCTGAAGCTTGAGTTTGGCATGGATATTGTTTTGAACAGTAACGAATGGTATATAGACGGCTGGGCAAAGAACGAGAAAACATATTTTGAAGGTATTGCCGATTTTACAGCGTACATTTCAAAAACTGAAAACGGATATAATTTAAAGGTTGAGGCAGATGTTAGCTCAAGAGATACAGATAACGGTGAGCTTTTGTCCGACTTGAATGGCGGCGTGCTTTACATTGTTGACGGTGTTGTGTATGAATACAATGAAGCGCTTGATGTATATCTGGTAAGTAATACTCCTACAATTGACACAACAAAGCTTGAGGGCATACTCCAATCCTTGATAGAGGAAGCAGGCTTGAGCGAGGAAGCCATAAACGGTATTCTTGGCGAGCTTGGAAATCTTTTGATAGAGGGCTTTGGCATTGCCAACAACAAGGGCGGCTCATATATTGACTTTAAGCCTGAGCTTGATAAACCCCTTGAATACCTTAAGTCTATTGATCTTGAAGCGACAACATTGAGAGAATTTATCAACGGTATGCTTTCATTTGTTGACAGTGAGCTTACTGTTGAGAGCTATTTGGCAAATATAGAGGCTGTTTACGACATGACTCTCAGCGAATACCTGGCTGCCTTGGATGAGCAGCTTTTGGCTGAGTACGGTATGACCCTTGAGGAAATTTACAGCTCCGCTATTTCCAATGAAGCGGTACAAATGATAATAGCTGAAATTATGCTTTCTGTAACTCCTGAGGCAACTGAGGAGGAAATACAGGAAATGATAGACATGCTTTTGGAAAGCAAGCTATCCGACCTGATTCCTGAAGAAATGATGGATGTAAAAATCTACGATATAATTGTAGAGATACTTACAGCACAGGAAGAAGAGGATGACGGTGTAATCCTCGTTTCAAGCTCAAGCAGCGAAATTCCTTCCGCTGAAGAGCTTATAGCTACAATTGAAATGTTCCTTGATATGACCTTGGCTGAGTTCGAGACGGATACAGGTAACCCATTTGAAATCCTGGTGCTTTTGGCTCAATCCATAGAGGTTGACAAGATGGACAGCAAGCTTGACATTGAGTTTACGGGCATTTTCAAAATCAAGACAATTACAGCGGAAACAAATGTTGGACTTACAATTACAACTCCGTCTGAGGTAAAGGGCAAAAATGACGTATCCTCTATTTCCGTTACACTTACCTTTGCATTGGTTGAAATTTCAGAGGATAACTACCCGGTTTATGCTCCAACCGATAAGGATGAAATAGCAAACGTATTTGACAAGAGCTTCTATTCCGATGACGGTCTTGTGCTATCTGTTGTGATTGAAGAGGATGGATCAATATACCTTGTGGCATATCAGGTTGTACAGGGCTCGGGTATGGTTGAAGCGATAGTTGCCGTGCCCACAGTTGGTAGCTTTGACGGATATGAAATAGAACTGACAACAGAGCAAATATATTATTTCTATGACGATGAAATCCCGCTGAAGCTTACATTCACCCTTTATCCCGACACCGAGAGCTTTGAAATGGAGTACGAAATGTGTGAGCATTTGTGGGGCTCCTGGTATGAGGATGATGAGCTGCCCGGATATGCAATCCGTCAATGCGCAGTGTGCGGTGGATATGATTATATGGACCTTGCGGTTTACTACACCATAACATACCATAATATGGATGGCATTGAAAACCCAAATCCACAGGAGTATTCATCCTTTGATGAAACGTTCTCACTTATGTCTCCGACAAGGGACGGATATTTGTTCGAGGGTTGGTATATTGATGAAGAATTTGACGTTGAGATAATAGAGATTGACCCAAGTGTTACGGGAGATGTTGATATTTATGCAAAATGGCTGAAAATTGAGGATTCAGGCAATCCCGATGAAGAGCCGGACCCTACAAGCAAATGGAACGGTCAAACCTTAAATGTTCTTGCAACAACCTGGAATTCACCGAATCCGGGCGCACCTTGGTCACAGGTTGAGCTTGTAATTCATAATGGAAACTACTCGACTATGAACTATAGCAATGTTATAAGCAGCTCAGTTATCGAAAGAGAAGAGTTCATTAAAAAGGAATACGGGGTAGAGATTAACTGGATCAATGCTCGCGGCAACCAGATAGCAACCTTGCTTAGCGATGCTATTATTGGCGGCGGTGGAGATATAGTATATCATATTGCAATGCCACGTATGCTTGAGGTGCAAAACCTTGTTAAGGCAAATGTTGTTTACGATATTTCCAAGAGTGAGTATATTAACCTTGATGCATCATATTACAGCCAAGCCGCACGTGAGGCTTATACCTTGAAGGGTGTTACACTCTTTGCCGCAGGTGACTTCAGCTTCCTTGATGAGCAAACATCCGGCGTTTTGTACTATAACCAGGCAATGGCGGATGAAATTGAAAACTTCCCGGATCTTTACCAAATGGTAAGAGAGGGAAAATGGACAATTGACCAGATGATAAATGTTGCTAAGCTTGTAACAGACGGAAACGGCACACAAAACGGTGATAACGGTATATACGGCTTTGGTACAACCGCACTTGCAAAGTTTTATCAGTACAGCGGTATTAAGCAGGTATCCGTAAAGGGTGATAAGTACGTATTATCCTTGAATGACACAAAGGTAAACACCCTTATTGATAAGCTTTTGACAATAAACAGTGCAGGCTGGGCAAGGCTTAATTGGGACGGTGGCTTTGACGCTATGGGAAAGGCATTTGAGGGCGGCAGACTTTTGTTCTACAATGAGGTTGTGCAAAAGTTAGATACCTTTGGTGGCTTTACAAGCGACTTCAAGCCTGCAATTCTTCCAATGCCAAAGCTTGACACTGACCAAGCTATGTATTATACCCCAACATCATATCAGGCAGTCGTTATGTGTATTCCAAAAGCAACCGATGACAGTGAAATGTCCGAGTATTTCTTCGAGGTTCTTTCCTACACAGGTCAGGAATATATTATGAGGGCATATAACCAAACCCTTTTAAGTAAGCTTTATTACGGCAACGCTTATGAGAGCAAGGAAATGCTTGAGGAATATATCTTCCCGGGAGTTATTTATGACGTAGGCTATATGGATGGCTGGAACGGCCTTTTGAACAATGTTCAAGGCAATTCATATTATTCCGGAAAGAATAACTTCTTAGTTGAATACGAAATGAATGAGGAAGACGCATTGAAAGAGGTTTCAAGATGGAACAGTAATTGGGAGCTGTACACTGATTAAGCATTAAAATAAAAAGAGCTTGCGAATGGCGCACCTGCGATACAGCAGGTGCGCCAACTCTATTCGCCTCTGGTGAGTGATATGCACGACCTGCGTGATATTGTCTTTGGTAGTGATGTGCGCTACGTGCGTTTGAAGCAACAGAGGCGGATAGAATATCACTGCGACTAACGGGCCGCAATATCACTTTTGCGAAGCAAAAATATCACGCCGAGCTGTGCGAGGCATATCACTAAGAAGCTTTGCCACCCGACACTACACCAAAAAGGTGTAACACACTATACCTTGCAGGGCAAGGAGTGTAAAAAGGAGCACGGACAAAATCGGTGATGTCCTTATCGGAGAAATTTTATAAGGGGTATGGGCATAGCCCTGTGCATTTGTTAAATGAATGCGAAACTTGCAACAAAAACAGAAGAGAGAGTAACGCGGTTACAAAATTCCGTGAAGCTCTCTCTCTTTTTCTGCTTTTTTAGTGATATTCTTTGCTTTCGCAAAGAGTGATATTATTGCTACCGCAATAGTGATATTGAAGCCTTGCGGCTTCAGTGGTATTCTATTCGCCACCAAACTCGCGAAGCGAATACCACTCGACGCGAGCCGAATATCACTGCATAGCAATATCACTCGCCACAGGCGAATAGAACTGGCGTGATACTCCGATAAGAGTATCACGCCAAGTCCGTACTCCTTTTTATATACCTTGCAAATGAGTTTAATTTATCGTGCTTGATTTTTCATTAATGGTTTTTTCAAGCTCTGCTTTAAGGCTTTTGTGCTTTTCCTCGGTTAAATAGGGGTCTTTTTCAAGGACAAGCCTTGCAGCTTCAAAGGCAGAATGTACAAGCTCTGTATCACTACAGCTTTTGGCAATGCCAAGGCCCATATCACCCGATTGGCGGATTGAGGAGCCGCTTGCAAAAAAATCACCGGGGCCGCGCATTTGTAAGTCACGCTCGGCAATTGTGTAGCCGTCATAAATAGTCCTCATTATGTTCAAGCGCTCCTTTGATTTTTCGCCCTTGCTGTCGGAAACAAGCACACAGTAGGATTGTGCGTTGCCACGTCCAACACGTCCACGCAGCTGGTGTAGCTGTGAAAGCCCGAACCGCTCAGCGTTTTCAACAATCATAAGTGTGGCATTAGGTACATTAACTCCAACCTCAATTACCGTTGTGGAAACAAGCACGTTAATGCTTCCGTTTGCAAATTCCATCATTATTTTGTCCTTTTCCTTGGGCTTTAGCTTTCCGTGGATAAAGGCAATATTTAATTCGGGAAAAACATTTGTCTGCAAATCCTCGGCGTATTCAACCGCCGCCTTCAGGGGTGGCTGGTTGTCCTCCAAGGCAAGAGAAAACGGGTCATAGTCGGAAACATTGTCCATATCCTCCCGCTTTTCTTCAACCGTAGGACAAACAATGTAAACCTGGTGTCCCTCATCAACCTGCTTTTTAATAAAAGCGTTCAAGCGCGCCCTGTATCCCTCATCAACAACGTAGGTTGAAACACGCTTTCTGTTAGGCGGCATTTCATCAATCAAGGAAATGTCAAGGTCACCGTAAATCATAAATGAAAGGGTTCTCGGTATTGGGGTTGCGCTCATTACAAGAGTATGGGCGCTCATTCCCTTTTCGCTTAAGGTGGCGCGCTGCTTAGCGCCAAAACGGTGCTGCTCATCTGTGATGGCAAGGGCAAGGCTTTCAAACTCCACACTGTCCTGTATCAAGGCGTGTGTACCTATAATCAGCTTGGTTTTTCCTGATTTTAGGCGGGAGAGTGTCTCTCTTTTGGCTTTTGCAGGGGTTGAGCCTGTTAAAAGCTCACAAGAAATATTAAGCTTTTCAAACAGAGGAAAAAGGGATTCATAATGCTGAAATGCCAATATTTCAGTGGGCGCCATCAAAGCGCATTGATAACCGTTTTTACATACCATATAGGCGGCAGCGGCGGCACAAAGCGTTTTACCGCTACCAACGTCACCAACAACTATTCTGTTCATAGGAACACAGGAAAAAGTGGCACCCTGTGGACAAATATCAAGGGAAATTTCACGTATAGCCTTCATTTGTGCGTTGGTTGGTGTGTATGAAAGCAGAGACAAAAGCGGGGACACGTCCGTATCCATTATGACAGGTGCGGTTTTCGTTTTTTGTACCGTTTTCATTTTGGAAAGAGACAGGGCGAATATAAAAAGCTCATCAAAGGTCAGCCTTTTAATTGCGGCATTAAGAGATGCTTCGCTTTCGGGCATATGGATGTTTTTCAGCGCATAGCCAAGGGTGCATAGTTCGTTTTTAAGCCTTACATCGTTAGGCAGGTAGTCAACCAAAAATGACGGCAGGCAACCAACAGCCTCACCAATCAGCTTGGCTAAAAACTTTTGGTTCAGCCCCGAAAAAAGAGGGTAAACGGGAACAAGTGGAGCAAGAGCACGTGTTTGTAAAACAGGCTCATAAGATGGCGAATTCATACACAGGGTTCGCTTTTCCTGTGTAATTCTGCCCCAAAATCTGAAGGTAGAGCCAACAGTGAAAACATCCCTTAGGTAATTCTGGTTAAAGTATGTTATGTTGACAACGCCCGTTTCATCAAATGCGCGCAGCTTCATTATATTCATTCCGCGCCTTATCATTGCCACCTTTGGCTCGCTTGCAATTGTCAGTATATAGGAGTGAAATTCATTGTATGCGGAAATATCGTCAATGCTTCTGATATCTCCCCTGTTTTGATATGCTCTCGGCAGGTGATAAATCAGGTCTTTGACGGTAAAAAGTCCGCCGGAGTGTAGATATTTCTCAATTTTTTCGCCTACACCGTATAGTTCCTTTACGGGGGTGTTAAAGTCCATTTTGCTCTCCTTTCTTTAATTGTAAATGTTGCACCAATGAGCAACAGAGAAGTACGCAGGGACAGGGTCCGCCTGTCCGATCCATAGAGAAGTACACAGGAACAAGGTCCGCCTGTCCGATTCAAAGAATAACGCGTAGGGACAGGGTCCGCCTGTCCGATTCATAGAGAAGTACACATGAACAGGGTCTGCCTGTCCGATTCATAGAGAAGTACACATGAACAGGGTCTGCCTGTCCGATTCATAGAGAAGTACGCAGGGACAAGATCCGCCCGTCCGATTCATAGAATAACGCGTAGGGACAGGGTCCGCCTGTCCGATTCCTGCGTCAAGAAAGGGAAATTCCTTCTTTACAATGCTTCCATTTGAAACGCAGGGCTGTTGCATTTATGCAAATTTGTTTTGAGTGAAATGCTAAAAGCAAAGCCGTGGTAGTTGCCACGGCTTTGTTTACAATAATTAAAGTCCTAAAACAGCTGCGCCTACGATACCTGCATCGTTTCCGAGTTCCCGTAGCCTCCATCCTTGAGGGAGGGGGACCGCAACGCACAAGCTGAAGGTCAGCACAAAGCAGATAAAGCGGTGGAAGGAGTCCTTGGAAAAATCAAAGTCCTAAAACAGCTGCGCCTACAATACCTGCATCGTTTCCGAGTTCTCGTAGCCTCCATCCTTGAGGGAGGGGGACCGCAACGCACAAGCTGAAGGTCAGCACAAAGCAGATAAAGCGGTGGAAGGAGTCCTTGGGAAAATCAAAGTCCTAAAACAGCTGCGCCTACGAAACCTGCATCGTTTCCGAGTTCTCGTAGCCTCCATCCTTGAGGGAGGGGGACCGCAACGCACAAGCTGAAGGTCAGCACAAAGCAGATAAAGCGGTGGAAGGAGTCCTTGGAAAAATCAAAGTCCTAAAACAGCTGCGCCTACGATACCTGCATCGTTTCCTAATTCGGCAATCTTTATCTCAGTTTGCGGAGTAACGCCTGTTTTTGTATATGTCTGCTTGAATACCTCTTCGATAAGTGGCTTTGTCAAATATTCCTTTTCGTTACAAACACCGCCGCCGATAGAAAGAACATTCGGCTGGAAGATATTGATAATGCTTGCAATACCGTTTGCAAGATAGGAAATGTATTCATCAACGATTTCTTTACCAACCTCATCCCCTTGCTTCATAGCCGCAAAGGAAACCCTTGCATTACAGTTGTCAATATTGCCGTTAATCATATCCTCGATAATTGTTTTTCTGCCCTCTTGTCTTGCCTTGAGCACATGCTCCTTGGTCATATTTGTAAGACCTGTTGCGGAGCTGTAGGCCTCCCAGCAGCCGCGCCTTCCGCAGGTACACTGCTTTCCGTCCTTTTCAATAACAATGTGACCAAGCTCAGCACCTGCAAAGTTAAAGCCGGAATATACCTTGCCGTCAAGAACAATACCGCCGCCCAAGCCTGTGCCAAGGGTAATCATAACAGAGAACTTAGCACCGCGTGCAGCACCTGCAATTGCCTCTGCCTTGGCAGCAGCGTTTGCATCATTTTCAATATAAACCTTCTTAACCCCAAGATACTCCTTTAAAAGGTCAGCAAGTGGGAACTTCTTGAACGGGAGGTTGTTTGCGTATTCAACAACGCCTGTTTCTGAGTTTGCAGTACCCGGTGTTGCAATACCTGCGTACTCAATATCGTCAACGGTCAAGCCACAGTCAGCAATAAGCCCACGGCAAAGCTCAGCCATATCCTTTATAATAAGCTTGCCATCACGGTTGGCAAGGGTGGGTGTGCTTTTCTTTTTAACGATTTCGTACTTGTCGTTAACAATACCTGCGGCAATATTTGTGCCGCCCAAATCAATTCCTAAGTAATACATAATTTTTCCTCCTTGGAAATCAAAATTTGTTATCTTAATTATAGACGGAATTTTGTTCAATGTCAAGAAGAAAGGGTAAAAATGATTAAAAAAACAGCTTTTGACGGTGCCAAAAAATCAGGCTGATTTTTGTGCAAATTGCACAATATGTAGAAAATTTGACAAAATACCCAAAAAACGTCAAAAGCCTTGTGACAAATGGGGTTTCGGAACTGTAAATTTTTTTTGATTTTCACAAAAAAATAGTTTCTAAAGGTTTTTTCTTAAAAAAAGGTGTCAAAGGCGATAAATTTAAAATGGCTTGTACAAATTGTGCAAAATATCAACTTGACTTTGAATAGCAATTATGTTAAAATTATGAAACAAAGTTATATTATATAACAAATGCCTCGATCGCTTCCGAGGCATAACAAATTAAAACGGAGGATTTCTTATGAGAAAGACGGCGAAACAATTGTTGGCTCTGCTTCTTGCAGTTATGATGCTTGTTCCATTTGCATCAATTACAAGTGCGGCTGACAGCGCTGGCAGCTATTCAAGCTCCAGCCCCTCTATTTCCGATGTTGGTGATGCCTTAGGCGCTATATCCTATTCGGAGTATAGAGAAAAGCACGAGGGTGCAGGCCGCGGAGATGGCGCTGTGTCCATTGACGTGACTAAAAACAAGTATGTAGTTGGTGGGAAGGAAAGCGTAATTGACCTCAGCTACAACCACATTAAGGGAGACAGTGAAACAGGTGGAATTTTAGTGCCTTCAACAGGTACCATCACCTGGAGCTTCAATCTTGATAAGGCTGCTAACTATGTGGTTGAGATTGAGTATTGTCAGACAGGTGACAAGACAAACTCAATTGAGCGTATTTTCTACATCAACGGTTCGGTTCCTTTTGCTGAGGCACGTTCAGTAGTGCTTTCAAAGATCTGGACCTATGACTACAAATACGAGGATGGAAAAATCAGCTTTAACCAGGAGGAGCTTGATGACGGTGAGCTTGGTAACGATATCCGTCCAAACGTTATTCAAAGTCCGCAGTGGGTTAAGTATGCCATTGCTGACTCCAACGGTTACTATGCTGACCCCTTTGAATTTTATTTCCAAGCGGGAGAGAACACAATTTCTATGGAGAGCCAAAGAGAGCCTGTTGTAATTAAGGCTATCACATTGCGCCCTGCAGAAGAGCTTCCTACATATGAAGAATATCTTAAGGCGTTGGCTGAAAAGGGTCTAACCCCTGACAAGAATAAGCCATCATCCAATGCTACTCTTATATTCCAGGCAGAGGCTCCTGATTTCGTTTCCGCTGTTACAATGTACCCTGTAAATGACAGAACCTCACCTCTTACCAACGGCTTGACAGGTGAGCAGTCTCATTTGTACACAAAGTACAACACAGCAGGTAAGGAAAAGTGGCAGAATATCGGCGAATGGATGGAATATACCGTAACTCCGAGTGAGAGCGGCTTCTACTCATTGGCAGTAAGATATAAGCAGGCACTTCTTTCCGGTATGTACGTTTCAAGAAGAGTTTACATAAACGGTGAGCTTCTTTTTGAGGAGGCAAATAACTGCCGTTTCCCATATGCGGACAAGTGGGAAACAATTTACTTGAGTGACGGTTCACAAAAGCCATTTGAATTTTACTTCGAGGCAGGTAGGGAATATACTATCAGACTTGAGGCTTGCTTGGGCGATATGGCAAGCATTGTTAAGGATGTTAGTACATCACTCAGCAACATTAACGAATGTTATCTTGAAATATTGAAGCTTACAGGTAGCACACCTGACTCTAACCGTGACTACGGCTTTGCAAGAGTAATGCCGGGCGTTCTTAACACAATGATGCTTGAATCAATCAGACTTAAGGGCGTTTATGACGTGCTTGTTGCGGAATCAGGTAAGGGTGAAAAGACCTCTACAATTGAGCAGATTTACCTGTTGCTTGAAAAAATGGCAAGGGACGAGGGTGAGATTGCAGGTAACCTTGGCACACTCAAATCTCATATCGGTTCACTTGGTACATGGATTAACAGTGTAAAGACACAGCCATTACAGGTTGATGAATATACACTTCAAAGCAGTAGTGAAGAATTGCCAAGAGGCGAGGCAAACTTCTTCCAATCACTTTGGTTTGAAATAAAGCTGTTCTTTGCAAGCTTTGTAACAGACTACAGTGCCATCGGCAGCTCAGACGGTGAAGAGGGCGGCAGACGTATTCAGGTTTGGGTTGCTACAGACAGAGATAGAGCGCAGATCATAAGAAATCTTATACTCAATACATTTACACCGGAAAGCTCGGATGATCCTAAGAAACAGATTCACGTTGACCTAAAGCTTGTTGCGGGCGGTACACTTTTGCCGTCAGTTCTGGCAGGCGTTGGACCTGACGTTTCCTTGATGGAGTCAAGCACGATGATTATTGACTACGCATTGCGTAATGCAGTAATTCCGCTTAACCAGTTTATGTCAACGCAGGAAAATCCTGAGGCAGATGTTCAGTTAACCGAGGAGGAAAGGGCAAACAGCATTTTAACAGCATTCCCGGATGCGGCTATTGTTCCTTTAACATTGTATGACTACAATTCCGAAACCGGCGTAACAGATGAAATTATCTACGGCTTACCTGACTCGCTTACATTCTCAATGATGTTCTACCGTAAGGACGTATTGTCCTCACTTAATTTGGAAATTCCAAAGACATGGGATGACCTTTTGTCCATCCTTCCGATTCTTCAGTACAACAACATGGAAATCGGTATTCAGAACGATATTTACACATTTATCTATCAGAACGGACATGAGGCGTACAAGGACAACGGTATGCGTATCAACTTTGATGATGTTGGAGTTTTGAATGCGTTTACAACACTTTGTAACATGTACACTCAGTACTCACTCCCATATCAGTTTGACTTTGCGAACCGTTTCAGAACAGGTGAAATGCCAATCGGTATTGCAGCATATACAACCTGTAACCAGCTTGCGGTATTCGCATCTGAGCTTTCAGGTCTTTGGGGCTTTGTTCCGTTGCCCGGCTATGAAACAACTGACGAAAACGGAAACACAGTTATCAACAACACCTCTATTGCAACCGTAACAGGCTGCGTAATGCTCAGGGGCTGTGATAACCTTGAGGATTCCTGGACATTTATGGAATGGTACACAGGAGATGAATTCCAGGCTGCCTTCTCAGACGAAATCGTATCAATCGTTGGTATTGCTGCAAGACCTGCTACTGCAAACATCGAGGCTTTGAATGAGCTTCCTTGGACAGCAGAGGAGGCTGAAAGCATTTTGGCTCAGTTTGAAAATCTTGATGCAGTTCCGAATAACCCCGGTAGCTACTACCTTGCACGTTATGTCAACTTTGCATTCTTGGCAGCTTATAACGAGGGTAAGGACCCTGCTGATGCGCTTTTGAGCTATGTTCCCGCAATTAACAAGGAAATTACAAGAAAGCGTGAAGAGTTCGGTATGGAGCTCTACAAAGAAGATGATGCAGACTAATTCATTAATATACTATTATAAAGGAGAGAATTTGTAAATGAAAGATCGTAAAGACCTACAAAGCAACAGCACTGCTGTTGAAGAAACAGATTTACAGAAGAATAGTATTGTTAATGAAGAGGTTGGAGCTTCTGACAATACATCTGATGTAAAGCCCGAAAAGAAGAAGGCTGTTGCAAGAAAGGATATGACCTGGGCGCAATGGACCTGGCATGAAATGAAGAGGAACAAAATAGCATACCTTATGATATTGCCGTTTATGTTTGTATTTATTCTTTTCACAGTATTCCCCGTTGTGCTTTCACTTGTACTCAGCTTTACAAACTTTAATATGCTTGAGTTTAAATGGGATATGTTTATCGGTATCAGCAACTATACAAGACTGTTCTTTGATGACGATATTTTCTTGCTTGCCTGCAAGAACACACTTGTATTCGCTATGATTACAGGACCTGTATCCTACATACTTTCATTCCTGGTTGCTTGGTTTATTAATGAGCTTGCGCCAAGAATAAGAGCAATTATCACACTTATTTTCTATGCACCGTCAATTTCCGGCTCTGTATATCTCATTTGGGCAACCTTGTTCTCAGATGACGCATACGGATGGGTAAACGGTGTGCTACTCGACCTTGGTATGATTGACAGTGCTATACTTTGGTTCCATGATGAAAAGTATGCAATGACCCTTTGTATTGTCGTTGCTCTTTGGATGTCACTTGGTACAGCATTCCTTTCATTCATTGCGGGTCTTCAAACAATTAATAAGAGCTTGTTTGAGGCGGCAGCGGTTGACGGCATTAAGAACAGATGGCAGGAGCTTTGGTATATTACATTACCAATGATGAGGCCACAGCTTATGTTCGGTGCGGTTATGGCTATTACCGGTTCATTCGGCTTCGGTGGTGTAGTTACAGCGCTTTGTGGCTTCCCATCAGTTAACTATTCATGTCATACAATAATGCACTGTCTTGAGGACTACGGTTCACAAAGATGGGAGGTAGGTTATGCATCTGCCATTGCCTTTGTATTATTCTTGATAATGATAGGAGCGAATACGCTCGTAAATAAAATGCTATCGAAGGTGGGACAATAATTATGCAAAAAATGAGAGTAAGAAATCATCAAGTTGTCCTCAACCGTTCGGTAGGAGGAGACGCAGGAATAGCATTCTTCCTTATTATAATGGGTGTGTTTATGTTCCTGCCAATGTACTATGTTATTATTCAGTCCTTAAAGCCACTGGATGAATTGTGGATGTTCCCGCCAAGGTTCTACGTTCAGCACCCGACAGGCAAGAACTTCTCCGACTTGTTCATACTTTTAAGTGACTCTTGGGTACCTTTCTCAAGATACATATTCAACACAGTATTTATTACAGCCATGGGTACATTCGGTAACCTTTTGTTCTCATCATTGGCTGCGTATGCAATAGCAAAGATTCCGTTCCCGGGCAGAAAGGGCGTTTTCTGGATCATTCAAAGATCCCTTATGTTTACTTCAACCGTAACAGCAATAGCAAACTTTTTAACCCTTTCAACCTTAGGACTTATGGATAATTTGTTTGCAATTATCATTCCGGCTTGGGGCTCTTCAATGGGTCTTTACCTTATGAAGCAGTTTATGGACTCTTCAATTTCCGATGACGTGCTTGAAAGCGCCCGTCTTGACGGATGCAGTGAGTTTAAGACCTTCTGGGTAATCGCTATGCCGATGGTTAAGCCGGCGTGGTTAACACTTATTATTTATTCATTCCAGGGCTTATGGAATACAGGCTCATCACAGTATATCTTCAGTGAGCAGCTAAAGACACTTAACTATGCAATCAGCCAGATTACAGCCGGCGGTATCGCCCGTGCTGGTGCATCTGCTGCTGCAACAGTTATTATGATGATTGTGCCTATTCTTGTATTCGTAATCTCACAAAGTAACATTATTGAAACCATGGCATCAAGTGGTATGAAGGATTAAGGAGGGCTTATGAAGAAAAAATTAATAAGATTTTTTGTGCTCGTATGCGCCCTTGTGATGCTTTTCCCATTAGGTGCAAATGCGGCAATCCCGTACTCAACGTACACATATTCAATTGACGGTCTTGTTCTTGACTCTCCCGATGCTTACGTGCCTGAGGGAAGCGGCGCATATAACTTCACCGCTATGGGTCTTGAAAAGGATATGACATCCCCCTCTGATATTGAGGCGGACAAGGCAGGTAACGTTTACATTACCGATAAGGGTAACAACAGAATTATCGTTCTTGACAAGTATTATAAGCTAAGAGAAAACGGATATATCGAAACCTTCGTTAACTCTGACGGTGTTGAGGACCGCTTCAACACCCCAACAAGCACATTCGTTGTTGATGACGGTAATTTCAAGGGCCTTTACGTTTGTGATAAGGGTAACAAGAGAATTATAGTTTTCGACCCTGATACACTTGATTACAAAAGGACAATTGAGCAGCCAAGGTCAGAGCTTATTGACTCCTATGACCCTGTCAGCTGCGTAGTTGACAAATACGGTAGAATTTACGTTGCTCCCGAAATGACCAAAAACGGTATCCTTGTAATGACTTACGAGGGTGAGTTTATTAACTTTATCGGCGCACCGAAGGTTGTTGTTAAGGGTCTTAGCGCGCTTATTGCGCTTATCGCCCCTGCGGCAGTTGAACAGGGTAATGCGCCTACAACCTATACAAACCTTGAGCTTGATACAACAACAGGTGAGTTTGTGTACGGTGCAATCATATTCTCAAAGGAATATGAGTCAAATCAGCTTGAAAGCATCACTTCCAAAACAAGTGACTATTCACCAATCAGGCTTTTGAACGCTAACGGTACAGATATTATGAAGCGTAACGGCTTCTTCGCCCCTGCAGGTGAGGTTGCGGTTGAGCTTAATAAAAAGGTAACAGCAGCAAATGAGGGTGCGCCAAGCGGTGTATCCAACATCAGGGACGTTTCCAGCGGACCTAACGGCGTTTGGTCTATCATTGACAACAAGCGTTCCAAGGTTTATACCTATGACAGTGACGGTAACCTTTTGTACATCTTCGGTGACAAGGGTAGCCAGTTCGGTAATATCGAAAAGGCAGCCGCTATTACATATCAAGGCTCAAAGATTCTTGTTCTTGATGAAACAAACCGTTCCTTTACTGTTTACAGAAGAACAGAGTATGCAGAGCTTCTTGACGGAGCTATTCAGCTTCAAAACCAGAGAAGATATGATGACGCAGCGAATGAGTGGAACAAGGTTCTTGCAAGAAACAACAACTTTGACACAGCCTATGTTGCCATGGGTAAGGCTCTTTACCGTGAGGGCGAGTTTGAAAAGGCAATAGACTATTTCCAGAACGCCTTCGATATTGAAAACTATGCAACAGCATTTAAGGAAATCCGTTCCGACTTTATGGAGGATTGGTTTGTTCTGTTTATCGTAGGAATAATTGCATTAATCGTTCTTGTTGGTAAGCTCTTTGGCTTAATGGGCAAGGTTAACAAAAAGGCGGCAGTACAGGCAGGACCTAAGACATATATACAGGAAATCTGCTACGGTATGCACCTTATTTTCCATCCGTTTGACGGATATTGGGATTTGAAGCACGAAAAGCGCGGCTCAGTAAGAGCGTCCTTAACCTTCCTTGCATTGACAGTTGTAGCCTTCTACTACCAGGGCATCGGTCAGGGCTACTACTATAACCCACAGCAGACCACAAGCACTATTTTTGCACAGTTTGCATCTGTAATAATTCCATTTGCTTTGTTTATCATTTCAAACTGGTGCTTCACAACATTGTTTGACGGTGAGGGTAGCTTAAAGGATATCTTCATTGCGGTATCATACGGCTTGTATCCACTCCCGTTGTTTATTGTAATTTCTACAATATTGACAAACGTTCTTGTAGGTACAGAATCTCAGATTCCTACAATGATAGTAACAATTGCGGCTGTTTGGATGGTGCTTCTCGTTGTTATCGGTATGCAGGTAACACACGACTACTCAATGGGTAAGAACATTCTTACAGTAATCGCAACAATCGTAGGTATGGTATTCATTATGTTTATCGCCCTACTCTTTGTATCACTAATCACAAAAATGACATCACTGGTAACAACAATTACAAGTGAATTAAGCTACAGGTAAAGGAGGAACGTGAATTTATGAAAAAGAGAATATTTGCGGCCCTTCTTGCCGTATTAATGGTAATTCCTATGGCGCTGACAATTTTGGCAGATGCGCCACAAGCCAAGAAAATCGACCACGAAAAGGCAGTATGGGAAAGCAAGGAGCACAGGGTAGAGGCAATGGGTGACCCTGTTGCCACCAGCCCTGACGGAAATATGCTTCTTTATGTAGATAAGACCTCAGGCGAAATGGCAATTAAGAATGTTAAAACAGGTGACATTGTTCTGTCTAACCCATATAACATCAGCTCCAGCGCACTTCTTAAGAGAGAAAAGCCATATGCTTTGTCTCAGCTTGACTTGAACTTCACATACAACAGCACAGGCTCCTCAACAACCTTCCATAGCTACAGTGACTCATTTGCAGTTGACCAGGCAAAGGTTAGGGTTGAGGGTAATGCAGTTATTGTTGATTATATGTTGGGTGAACAGGCAAAGAGACTTATCATTCCAAACAAAATCAGCGTTGCTGATATGGAAACACTTTTGTCTGAAATGACACCAAACGGAAATACAAGCGAATACGCACTTGAAACAATTAAGAACAATATCCGTAACCTTTACAGTGTATATTGCTCAATGGATGGTGCTAAGACCTTGGTTGAAACCTATCCCGGAATTGACAAGGGTCCACGTAGCTGGCTTGGCGCGCCAACAGCAGATATTGTTGATATTTGTATTAAAGAGTATCCGATTTGTGCAACAATTCCGATTTACGTTTTTGTTGGCGGTGACGGAGCAGGAAAGGTTGTTGAAAGCAACTTAAGAGATTATTCCAATTTCGTTGACAGAACTGACGTAAACAACTATGATATTTCCAAGCTTGAGGAGTATATTGATAAAGCGTACGAAAAGGTAAAGGAAGAGGGCATTGATGACTTCTCAACCGCTACAAACCCTAAGTTTGAGATTACTGCAAAGTATGAAATCACAAACACAGGCCTTGTTGCATCCGTTGATCTTGAATCCTTAAAGTACGATAAGACACTTTACAAGGTAAACACAATCACACTTCTCCCGTACTTCAATGCTGCAAACGCAATAAGGACAGAGAAGATAAGTGAGGAAGAGTCTATTACAACCTGTGACAAGGGTTATACCTTCATTCCTGACGGTAGCGGCGCCCTTGTAAGATTTGAGGACTTGTTTGCCGATAACAAAAAGCAGGTTAAGTTCGAGAATGATATATACGGTAATGACTATACATTCTACCAGGTAAAGATAAAGAATGCGGAAAATATGACAATGCCGGTATTCGGCTTGGCAAACCAGACTGAAAAAACAGGCTTCTTAGCCGTTATTGAGGATGGTGACGCACACGGTATTATCGTTTCTAACCACTCAGTTGCATACCACTCAATCTATCCAACCTTCAAGGTTACACCAAGTGATACATATGACTTGGCGGACTCCTTCTCAGGCGGTTCATCTTCCTCCAAGAAGATTGGCGTTGCCGCAGACAGGTCCTACACAGGCACCTGTAAAGTTAATTACACATTGTTAATGGATGATGAGGTGGCTGAAAAGTCAGGTGTTGAAAAGCACTATTCAAACACATACGTTGGTATGGCTAAGTTCTACAGAGACTATTTGCAGGAAAAGAATTTAATTTCAAAGATTCCTGACAGCTTGATCAATAAGGACTTTGTAACATTGTTCCTTGAAGCCTTCGGTTCAATCCAGGTTGAGGAAAAGATTGCAACCTTCCCTGTAACCGTAAACAAGGAGCTTACAACATTTGATGATGTTAAGTTTATTCATGATGAGCTAATGGCATCAGGTGTTGGCAATACATCCTTTATCTTGAAGGGCTTTGCCAACGGCGGTCTTTCATCCTACTATCCCACAAAGGTAAAATGGCAAAAGGTTCTGGGCGGTAAGGACGGCTTGAATGAGCTTCTTGAATATGCAGCGGAAAAGGGCTTTGACGTTGCGCCTGACGTTGAATTCAGCTATTCATACGGAAGCAAGGCGTTCAGCGGCTTCTCCAACAAGAAAAACGGTGCAAGAACACTTGATAACAGATATACAACAAAGAGAACATACTATGCGGCAACACAGACCTTTGAAAGAACAGGCGGCGTTGCGGTATCAAGCGCATCCTTTGGATATATCTACGAAAAGTTCTATAAGGCAATTTCCGAGTATGATATTAAGCTCTTGTCAGTAAGGAGCTTAGGCTCAGACTTGAACTCTGACTTTGATAAAGAGGACTATTATGACAGAGAAGCGTCAAAGGATAAGGTAGTAGAAATGCTTAAGCTCCTCTCGGGCTCAAACGGAAATAAATCCTACAACCTTATTTTAGACGGCGGTAACTCCTTTGCAATGCCTTACGCAAGCGCGGTTTTGTCAGTTTCACTTGACAGTAGCCGCCGTAGCGAGATGAGTGAGAGCGTTCCGTTCTTCGGAATGGTATATCACGCATCCGTTGAATTTGCAGGTAATGCGTATAATATGGAGGGTGACACAGAATACGCCTTCTTGAAGGCAATCGAAAACGGTGCTACACTTTACTTTACAATAGCTAAGCAAAATGTTGAGCTTTTGAAGTTCGACCCTGAGTACAACAAATACTATTCTGTAAACTATGAAAACCTTAAGACAACCATTATCTCTACATACAAGAGATTTAATAAGGAAATGAAGGATTTGCAGAATAAGTACATAGTTGACCACGGCTTTGTTGAAACCGCTACACGTGTTGAGGACGGCGGCAGTGTTGATTCCTCACAGGTGGTTATGGTTGAATACGAGGGTGGTATCGGATTTATTCTTAACTACTCAAGCTATGACATTAACGTAACCCTTCCAAACGGTGAGGTTGCAACAATTTCAGCCTTTGGCTATCAAAGATTTACTAAATAATGAAGGAGGAGAATATGAAAGCTAATAAGAAAAGCAATGCAAGCAAAAAGCAAGAAGTAGCAAAGAAATCAAATTCTCCTGCTTCAAGCAATAAGCCAAGCTTTGGCACAAAAATCAAGGGCATCTTTACTTCAGCAGGGGAGAAATGCAAGGCTGTGTTCAGCTCAATCGGCGCTAAATTCAGCCACAAGGAAATCCTCCCCAGCGGTGCGGTGAAAAAGAAAAAGCCATTCAAGCTTTCTCTTACAGATAAGAAGGCATTATCAGGCTGGCTCTTCGTTCTTCCATTTGTTATTGGTATCATATTTATTTATGCGCCAATCGTATGGAATTCACTTGCAGTTTCACTCTCAGATTACACACCTATTCCCGGTGATATGAAGCTGGAGTGGAACAACTTTGCAAACTACAAGTACTTGTTTGCAGAGGACGGTGACCCTTACTTCTCAATCACAATAGTAGACGGTATTCAGGACTTGCTGTTGCAAATCCCTGCAATAGTAATCTTTGCCCTGTTTATGGCTATTATTCTTAACCAGAAGATGACAGGCCGTGCGGTATTCCGTGCTATATTCTTCTTGCCTGTTATTCTTTCAACAGGTATCATTGACACAATTGACAGTAACTCCGCATTTATGGACGCAATTAACAATTCACAGGGCGGCGTTGACGATAACACAGGCGGTGAGGGTAACGGGCTTATTTCCGCAATGGACCTTGAAAATCTCCTTAGCGGAATTAAAATCGGTACAGAGCTTGTTGACTACGTTGTTAACCTTGTAAATAACATTTTTGACATTGTAAGCCGTTCAGGTGTACAGATGCTTATCTTCCTCTCAGGCTTGCAGTCAATCTCACCCGCTATTTATGAGTCCTGTGAGGTTGAGGGTGCTTCCGCTTGGGAAACCTTCTGGAAAATCACTCTTCCTATGATCAGCCCAATGATTTTGGTAAACGCAATTTACACAGTAATTGACGCATTTACAGCGGCTGATAACAGAGTAATGATTTATATCGAGAGGATATATAACGGAGCAGAGTACGGATATTCAAGCGCTATGTCTTGGGTATATGTTGGTGTAGTATTGATGTTCATCCTGCTTGTTGCCTTGATTATGAAGACGGTAGTATTCTACCAAAGAAGAGACTAAGGGGGGGACAAAATGGATAACACAGTAAAAATCAAAAGAGAATCCAAAAACAAAATCCGTGTGGATTTTGAAAGAGCGCCTCTTAGTGAAAGATTAAAGGCAAAGTTTTTGAATATGTTCTTCTTAAAGAAGGTTATATTCTTAATTTTCAAGCTCGTATTACTTGTAGGTGTATCGTACGTAATTTTGTACCCCTACATTACAAAGATTTTCGGTTCATTTATGAGCGCAAGTGACTTCAAGGATGTAACGGTTATTCTTCTTTCCAAGAATCCAACCCTTGACCAGTACAAGTACATAATTACCGAAAACGGATACTTCTCCGCATTTTTGAACACATTTTTGGTGTCACTCAGCGTTGCATTGATACAAACAGTCGTTTGTTCAGTAATTGCATACGGCTTGGCAAAGTTTAAGTTCAGGGGCAATACACTTGTATTTGTTCTTGTAATCTTTACAATGATGGTGCCACAGGAAAGCTTGAGATTTGCTATGAAGATGTTCTTCAAGCTGTTCAGTACAAGCAATCCAATAGGCTCACTTTTGACAGCGGTTGGTATTTTGGAAAAGGGTAGCGGCTTCGTTAACTCCTTGGTTCCTGTATATCTGCTTGCCATAACAGGCTTGGGCTTTAAAAACGGCCTTTACATATTCCTTCTCCGTCAGTTCTTTAAGGGCGTACCTGATGAGCTTGAGGAGAGTGCATATGTTGACGGCTCCAGCACCTTCAGAACCTTCTTTACCATCATCATTCCTTTGGCTGTTCCAATGCTTATTACAGTATTCATCTTCTCATTTGCTTGGCAATGGACAGATGACTTCTATACATCAATCTTCTTCGAGCCCGGATATTGGGATAAGGAGGGTGCGCTCCAGTTTATGAGCAGTATCACAGGTGTCCCTGCCAGCTTGAAGCTTGATGTCAAGAACCTGGAGGCTTATGCTTCAGCAATAACAGGTACAGCAACAATCTTGATTGCACTACCACTCATTATCGCATATCTCTTTGTACAGAACTACATTGTAGAGGGTATTGAGCGTAGCGGTATCGTAGGTTAATATCCAACAAAAAAGCACTTCGGTTTTTGAAGTGCTTTTTTATGTTAAAATGGGGTTTTATCCACACTCCCCCGCTTGTTTTTCAATAAAATGCCTGCTTTTTTCACAAAAAATTCGTTTAAAAAGGTCTTTTTGAGAATGTCAATTTCCACAAAATGACGCCTTAAAGTCAAACACTCAAATGTCATAATTTGTTCAAAACGCCAAAAAATTTCTAAATAAAAGCAAATTATTGAAATGCTACCTTTAATATGTTAAAATAAAATGTAAAAAATTATAGAAATAGGAGAAAAACTATGAAAAAGAGAATTTTGTTAGTTCTTTCAATGGTGGTGCTTTTAGCTTGCGTGCTTGCAATAACAGCAGGTGCAACTAAAATCGGTGACTTTGAGTATTCACTAAACAAGTCAACAAAAGAGGCTACCTTTGGGGACAACCGCGCCTACACAGGTGACACTGTGTACATTCCATCAACAGTAGAGTATGAGGACGTTACATATACAGTAACCGCTATTGGTGAAAATGCTCTTAACAACAACGACAACGTGGTTACCTTATACATTCCAAGCACCGTAACAAAGCTTGCAGGCGGTACATTCTGCAGCTGTGACGGCTTAACCTCTGTTTATGTTGACACAGAAAATCTTACCTATATCGGTTGGTGCGGTATGTCATATAACTCCAGTGACAGGGATTCTAAGCTTGGCTCAAACGTAATTTCCTATTACCCAACAAGTGAGTACGGCAAGGAAAACCCACAAAGAATCCTTGATATGAAGCTTGAAAATTTAACATATCTTGGTGCAGGCTCATTGCAGGGTCTTAATGTTGATAGTCTCGTATTGGGTGGCAAGCTTTCCACAATACCAAAACAGCTTTTAAGAGGCTCTAAATTTACAACCTTGACCATTAAGGGTGAGGTTACTGAAATTGGTAACTGGTTGGCTCCAGGTTGCTCTAACCTTACAACCGTTGTTATTGAGTCAAGAAGTCTTACAAAGATTGAAGATACAGCATTCAGTGGTGTTAAGACAATAACCAGTATGACCATTGACCTTTCAAAGGTTACTAATATTGGTAGTTCCGCATTCAGATTTTCCGGTGACCGCCATGTTACAACACCGAATGCACAGTGGTACAACCTTGACGGAGAAAAGATTGTTGATTTGTCCAGCTTGCAGGCAATTGGCTCTCAGGCGTTTGCCGGTTCAAACGTTGGCTCTGCAAAGATTATTTGGCCAACAGGCATAACCGCCTCTGACCTTGGTAGCACAGTTGACTCAAGTACCTTTAGAAATGCAGGTATTACAGGCACTATTTATATTGACGCAGCAGAAGGCAGTGAGTTGGCAATTGATACCTGGTGCTTTAGAGACAACAAATATGATACAGTTGTTTTTGGCCCAAATGTAAAGATGGTAGGCGCTTGCTTTGTAGGAGTTAAAACATTAAAAACTGTTGTTTTCCTGGCAGACAGTGTTGAGGTTACATCAGGAGACTTGTTTAAGGACTGCTCAGGCATAAACTTCTATTTTAAGTCTCTTACAACAAACACACAATTCTCACAGGCTAACGAAATTCAAATTACATCCGGTACATATAGTAATTACGGTGTGTGCGGCTTTGTTGCTAACGTAGTAACAGCAGACGGAAATGTTACCATCGGTGAGGTTGCTCATACAACAAGCGATGCAATTGACAATTCCCTTTGCCCAATCGGCAAGGTAAATGTTACAAGCTGTAAGTACTGTGACTATGAGGCTTATTCAATTGACGGAGTAGCAACAGAGAAGAAGGAGCATAATTACGATTTGGTTGGCTCAATTTCATACACTAATTTCTATGAAATGGGCTACAAGACAACCAAGTGTGAGTGCGGTGCCGAAAAGGATAGTGACGTTGCAACAGAGGCTGCAATCTTTGTATTAAAGGGCATTTCCTTCTCCCAGTACAAGGATGTAAACGGCAATTACAGTGCAACACAGGGCTATGAAATTAACCAAGAGGCTTACACAGCTTACATTAACAGCGGCAAAACCCTTAAATACGGTTTTGTTGCATCAATTGTAGCTGTAACAGGTAAAGAGCCGTTAAAGGTTGAAAACGGTACAGTATCCGTAGTAAACGAGAATAAAACAATTTTGGTAGAGCAGAGCAAAATAGCATACAACTATTTTGACATTAAGGTGTCAGGCTTCAATGCAGGACACAACGGTACAGAGCTTGTTATGTGCCTCTTTGCATGTGACGGTGAAAGCGTTTACTACTTGAACAAGATAGAAAACGAGAATCAATCCACCTCTGCTGATACAGTTATAGTAAATATAGTTGAATAAAAATAAAACGGGCGATTCGTGAATCGCCCCTACGTTAAAAAAACCGTCCAAGATGTCTTGCACAAGTCCGTTAAAAATGGACAATTGAAAAAAACACCCCCTTATGGTAGAATTAAAGAAACTACCATAAGGGGGAATTTTATGTCAAGAGGATATAGAAACATCAAGAAATACGAAA
>SVRE01000077.1 GCA_015065005.1 Oscillospiraceae bacterium | reverse complement strand
ATATCCTCTTGACATAAAATTCCCCCTTATGGTAGTTTCTTTAATTCTACCATAAGGGGGTGTTTTTTTCAATTGTCCATTTTTAACGGACTTGTGCAAACTTGGAGGCTTTTGTTATATTTTTTCATCTATATTTTCGGTGATCGTTTGGTTACCTACTATGGCAAGAAGCTCCTGACTTGTCAAGTCATCTACTGCGGTATATCTTATATGCAAGATATCTCCCTCTCTTATTTCCTTGCCACCGTGCTCGTCAACCTCCGCATTTGATGATGTGTGCTTTAGAGACAAGACAAACAGGTTTCTTGGCCAGAAAATATCTCTTATTTGCTTGCCAATGGCAAACGCGCCCTTTTGTACTGTTACAAACGTATCAATCACTCTTGGCTCAGCAACACTATCCTCATCGTCCATACGACTTTCTATTACAACGTCATTTATGGATTTCACCCCAAACATTTCCGTCACCAAAAAAGCAATAAATGCGGTAATTACCACAGGGATTATATTGTCATAGCAGGACAGCGCTTCAATTGAAAATATAATTGCGGTAAGCGGCATTTTCATACTACCCGAAATACATGCAGTTATGCCAAGAACAAGAATCAAAGTGTATAATTCGCTATCAACTCCTAAAGCTAAAAGCCCTTCGCCTACAAGAGATGCAACCAAGGCGCCCAATGCTAAAATGGGAATAAAGACTCCGCCTGTAATACCCGATGCGTTAGCGCTTAAGGTAAGGGTTGTCCTTACTATTAAAATTATAGCAAGTGTTAACACCGTTTTCTTATTTTCAAAAAGCTCCAAAATAAGCTCGTGTCCTGTGGAAACGTTCGAGAATGACACGATACCTAAAATGACTGTTATGGCAAGAATTGCAAATATTTTTAAAAAGTGCGGTACCTTTTGAAGTGTTTTATCGTGGAAATTATCAATTAGTCTGTAATAATACAAAAACGCAACGCTGAAAAGACCTACCGTTAAGCCAACAACCAGTGGAAGCCAATACTCCTTTACGCTAAGGGCAGGAATCCCCGGGATTTCAAAAAGCCTTTCACTAACACCTACCAAAGGGCAAAGCAGCTTTGAGGTTATATTGGCAAAAAGCACCGATGAAGATGCAACAATAACAATTGTTGGGGAAATTCTTTGATGTGCCTCCTCAATTGCGAACAAAATGCCCGAAATAGGCGCGCCCGTTGCAACGGAAAAGCCCGCACAGGCACCGCCCGTCATTGAATATCTATCCCACGCCCTATGCTTTTTGGCAAAGGTATATACGCTTCCACGTCCTATTGCTGTTCCCATTTGAACAGAGGGACCCTCGTTACCCAAGGGAACCCCTATCAAAAATGAAATTAAGGACAAAACAAAAACACCAATTAGGTTTTTAAGCCATTTAAAGGTGATGATACCACGTAAAATGCCAACTGACGTTGGGATTCCGCCCCCCTTAATATTGGGGCTTTTTTTATAAATATATGCCAAAAGACCGCTTATACCAAGAGCCAATAGCAAAACAAGGGGCAAAAGGTATAAATGCGCCCTTAAATATACATATGCATTTTCCGAAAGGTGTATTATGTGCTTTGCGCACAGCTTATATAAGACTACTATAACAGATGTCAGTGTACCTGTTATAAAGCCGAAAACAAGTGCCGGAACAAGCAAATTCAGCACGTAACCCTTATATTTATTTAATCTGTCTTTTATTTTCATTTTCCTCTTTAGTTAAAAATTACTGATGACCTACATCAGTAATTTTTATTTTATATTAATCTGACACATTTTCATAGCTTCAAGCGCGTTTTGATGACTTTGCGGCGTAACACCTGCACAGCACGTTGAATCAACTACAATTTCCGTTTCTAAAAGCGATGACTTTAAAAGCATTGCATTGGAAATTACGCAAATATCGGTGCATAACCCAACAAGCTCTATTTCGGAAATTTGATTTTTACTGTTTTCTCTTTCAAGAGCCCTTACAAGCTCGGTTGAGCCAAAGGTTGGTTTATCAATTATATCCTTTGCAAAGGGCTTTAATTCATCACAAATCTCCCAGCCCTGTGTGCCGTTTATACAGTGGGGAATTGGCAATTTTGCTCCCTCCTGTGTCTGTAAATAGTCATTTTGGTGGGTATCTCTTGTAAAAATCACCTTGCCGTCAAAGGACCTTATCTTTTCCTTTACAAAAGGAACTATAGCCTGTGCCTCAGGCGTGCCCAAGGCACCGTCTATAAAATCATTTTGCATATCAACAACTACTAATACTCTTTGCATAGTTATTCTTGCTCTTTTTCTGCCGCATCAAGAAGCTCATAGTACGCCTTGAAAACCGCATCGATTGTTTCATCATCAAGCTCAATAGTAAACTTGTCCTCGCCGTCCTCAGTCCTTTCAACCTTGAAGACCAGTGCCTCATCATCACCCATACCCTCTAAAAGCTCAACAGGCTGAAGGATTGCATAAAAGCTACCCTTGTGCGCAATGCCTGCTATTTCAATAAAATCAATGTTCTCGCCAGCTGCGCTTTTCAAAGTTACTATATCATCATTTTCGTAAATTTCTTCTCTTTCCATTTTATTATTCTCCTTATTCATTCCATTTTTTCAAATTTTTAACCGGTGTTGAAATTTTGCTCAAGCTTTTGTTCTCAAAAAGCTCTTTAGCATTGTTATAAAAGTCCTTGTATGTTAAATCTCTTGGGCGAATTATTGTATTTGGCGCTTCCAAATCCATTTCATAAAGCCATACGTTTTTGTATCCGATTTCCTTTAAAGCTGACAAAATGCTTTGCCAATCAAGCTCGCCCTCTCCGGGTAGCCAGTGCCTTTCGTTCTTAAAATCGTAATCAGACACGTGCAGAGTGTAAATTTTATCGCCAATTGCCTTTATAAACTTAATGGGATCCTCATCCAAAAGGTGGTTTGTATCAAAGCAAGCCACAAGGTCACTGTGAGCGCTTAACAGCTCCAAAATATCATAAGAATCTCTACCAAGGCAAGTGCGCGGTAGATTTTCAACACAAATTACCGCCCCTTTTTCCTTTGCATACTCGGCAAGAACAGCAAGGGATTTTTTTGCAATCTCAAGCCTATCTTTTCTGTCCTTTTCTTCAATGGGCTCACCGCTTGGGTGGATTATGTATTTATCAATGCCGATTTTTGTACCCTTGTCGATATATCCCTTCAAGTATTCAATTGATGCTTCTGCCATCGCAGGGTGGGAAATATCTATTTCATCAAAGGGCCAAAAGGGTAGGTGGAAGGAATACAGCACAACACCGTACTTTTTTGACCATTCAAGAAGCTTGTCGTAATCAAGCGCTTCACTTTTCCATTTATCAACAGATACCTCCATATGAGTAATACCCGCTTCGCTATACAGCTTGAACATTTCCTCATCTATCGCTTTGGGAGTTGATACACCTATCCTATACATAAATTACCTCCATTGATGCATACATTAAGCTTATTTTACCACTTTTTTCATTCAAAATCAACCACTTATAAGCAAAAATCGGGCATATGCCCGATTTTTTATGAAATAAACATTTGTGTCCAATATTTACCCTTTGACACATATCCAACACCGATTTTTGTAAAGGATGTGCTTAATATATTAGCCCTGTGCCCACTTGAATTCATCCAGGCATTTACCACCTCCTCGGGCGTTCTTTGCCCCTTGGCAATATTTTCGCCTGCGCTTCTGTAGGAAATGCCAAATTTCTTCATCATTTCAAAGGGTGAGCCATAGGTCGGGCTGGTGTGTGAGAAGTAATTATTGTCGCTCATATCCTGTGATTTGTACCGAGCCACCCTTGATAGCTGCCAATCATATGTAAGCGCCTTTAATCCCCTTTGTGTCCTTTCCTTATTTACAAGGCGGACAACCTCTCTTTCGTATGAATCTGCGGTTTGGTCCTTCATCGGCAAATTAATTACCTGACCCGGATAAATTAAGTCATAATTTTTAATTTGAGGATTGGCACTTTTGATTTCGCTTAAGCCTACCTCATATCTTACCGCGATTTTCCAAAGGCTATCGCCCTTTACAACCGTGTGGGTTGATGTTGCAAACACACTTACCGAGAGTATTACGGTAAGCAGGGCTGCACTTAATAGTGTAAACAGTTTTTTCATTACACGTATACCTCCTAAGTTTTTTGTCGCGTAGCCAACGACAATGCAATTGTACCATATAGCCCACCCTTATTTCAAATGCAATTTAAGGCAAAAAGGAAAAATGATTGTTGTCTGGTTTTTTATGTAAAATATATTGCTTTTATGTGGTAATATGTGATATTATATACCTATAAAAACCAACTAAGGAAGTAATTACTATGTACACATTTTCTTCATTACAAAAATATCTTGACACAATTTTGGTGCGCGAAAAGGTGCCCGGCTTTGACTGCAAGGTTTTGCACAAGGGCAAGGAGGTTTTCAGATACCAAGGCGGTTACAAGGACAGAGAGAATAAAATCCCTATGAAGGGGGATGAGCTTTTTATGCTCTACTCTGCTTCTAAGCCTATTACCTGTGCGGCAGCTTTGCATGCTATGGAGGAGGGCAAGTTTTTAATGGGTCACCCACTTTGGTGGTATTTGCCTGCATTTAAGGATATTAAGATTAAGAGATATGATGAAAACGGAAATTTAACATTTGAGAGTGCAAAGGATTTTATCAGAATACACGATATTTTCAACATGACCGCAGGACTTAACTACGATTGCGGTGCTGCTGAGATCAAAGAGGCGGTTAAAAATAATCCTAAAGCACCAACCCTTGAAATTGCAAGCGCCATTGCAAAGATGGGACTTGATTTTGAACCGGGTACAAGATGGCAATATAGCCTTTGCCACGATATTGTGGCGGCGCTTGTGGAGGCTTCAACAGGGGAGAGGTTCAGCGATTACGTTAAACGCGTAATTTTTGACCCCCTTGGAATGGAGGCTTACTACCATATGACACCTGAAATTGAGCCAAGGGTTGCAACGCAGTATCAGTTTGACTACTCCGTAAATGAAGCCAAGCTTGTTGAAAAGAAGAACGGCTATATTTTCGGTGAAGAATATGACTCGGGCGGGGCAGGTGTAATAACCTCCGTTGATGACTATGCTAAGTTTGCGTATGCTATGACAAATTACGGCTTAGGCGCTAATGGGGCAAGAATTTTGTCCAAGGCGAGTGTAAATTTGATGCGTACAAACACATTGCCAATTGGTAGCCAAATGTATGAGGATTTTGCGAGCTGGATGTCAAACCATGAATATGGCTACGGCTTTGGCGTAAGAACAAAGATTGGTGTTGGCAGAGGCGGAAATTTAACCTCTATCGGTGAGTTTGGCTGGGACGGTGCGGCAGGTTTCCTTTGCTCTATTGACCCTGAAAAGCAAATTACTATTGTTTACGCACAGCAGATGCTTAACCCACAGCATGACTGTATACATAACAAAATCAAGAATTTTGTAAATACAATTATTGAATAAAGCAATATCAACAACCCTTCCACCGCTTAACTTGCTTAGGCGGTGGTTTTTCTTTTACGTTGCGGTCCCCCTTTCTCGCTACGGCTCGGGCACACCACGGCTCTAACACTCACCGAGTGTTATTCACTACCGCGGTGCCACTTCGTTACCTTACACAGGGTAGGCTTGGTGCGTGATGTAGCTCTTAATAAGATAAAAAATGTGGTTAATGCTATGATTGATTAAAACGGGACGCCGAGGACGTCATCCCCTACAAAACGCACATTAATTCTCACCAAAAACCGCACGGAATTTTCCGTGCGGTTTTAATTGTTTATTTTGATTTTAAAATACGAGTTCTAATACTCTGTTTTTTATATGCTCTTTATGCTGCGGTGCTTCCCTTGGCTTCGTTATAGGAAATACCTGTAACTGTGTCGCTTAAGCCGTTACCTTGAAGGAACTTAGTTTCCCCACCGTTTGCGATATATGCAGATACTGCGAAGCGATGGTCCTTATACTCATCTGAAATATTGCTCAAAATGAAATCAAAGTATTCTGTTACGCATTCCTTCAGGCTTACCTTGACAACTCTACCGCTTTCAAGCTTTACAGGGCTGCCCTTTGAATCAAGGGGCGCCTTGCCGCCCAGCCTCTCATGTGATGCAAATACAACACCTATATCGACACTCTTATCCATCAGCATTTCGTATTGGGATAAGGCTTGTTTATTTATGTTATAGCCAACTGCAACCTGATCAGCAAATTTGCTTGCGGAATATCCCTTAAAGGTGAATATTTTACTGCGAAGATTCTTGTAATTCCACACAATATCCTCTGTGCTGTCCTGCCAGCCTTCATTCCAGCCGCTTGGTCTGCTTGCAGTCTCACAGAAAACTGTTGCACTTGAGCAGCCCTTAAATGCATTGAGCCCAACAGTAGTAACGCTGCTTGGGATTACAGCAACCTCAATAGACGTACATTTAGCAAATGCGTACTTTCCTATTGTTGTTAACGAGCTTGGAAGCTCAATTCTTTCAATTGGATTATTGCGAAATGCATATGTACCGATAGTTGTGCAAGCACTTCCCTCCTCAAATACCACTTTTGTGATTTTAGGGCATGTGGAGGCGGAATCATTTGAATCAAACATCAATGATGGAATTTTTGTAACATTTTTTGAGATATTAAGAGTTATGCCACCTGCTTCCTCACCGGCATCGTTAAAAATTCTATCATCCGAATCAAAGCTATTCAATGCAGTAGCACGAAAATTAATTTCTACAAGCTCCACACAGCTGTTGAATGCATATTTACCTATGCTTGTCACCTTTTCGGGAATAGTAATGCTCCTTAGCTCTGTGCAGTTATTGAATACGTAATTATTAACTTTTGTAAGTTCACTTGGCATTTCAATGCTTACAAGACCTGTACAATTATGAAATGCGTAGCTGCTGAGTGTGGT
Organism: Oscillospiraceae bacterium; assembly: GCA_015065005.1. Lineage (GTDB taxonomy): Bacteria > Bacillota > Clostridia > Oscillospirales > CAG-272 > RGIG2000. The sequence goes on along the minus strand of SVRE01000077.1, from coordinate 797 downwards.
TACAGCATCAGGCAAATCAACGTGGGTTAAGGCGTAGCACTCTCTAAAGCAAGCGCCGCCAACAGACCTCAATGTTTCGGGAAGCTTTACCTCGGACATATTATGAAACTCGCTAAAGCTATAACCGCCAAGCTCTGTTATGCCATCTCCAACAATTGCCTTTGTAATCTGCTTTCTGTAGCTCCACCAGGGTGCGTGACTATCCAAGCTCCAGTCAAGCATATTGCCTGTACCGGACATAATTAATGTGTAGGTGGTGCCATCCTCATTTAAATAGAGGCTTGCGGTTACATTATCACCGCTTCCTGTGTTGGAAATGTCATATTCCTTAACAGGCACTGTTTCCTCAGCGCAAACACCAATTGCAAGCAAAGCTGTAAGCGCAAAAAGCATAAAAATTATACTGATTTTTTTCATTTTTCTTCTTCCTTTATTTTTGATACATTTAATTATATATCCTCTTGAAGCCTTTGTCAACAGACGTAAAAATTTTTTTAAATAAGGCAGCCAATCACAGTAGCTTAATTGGCTGCCTTAATTCTATGCTATTAAGCTATTAATCATATCAGAGTAGAATGAATCAGGCTTAGCCTTAACTACGTATTCGTGAGGTCCGTTTTCATCCTCTAAAAAGAAGTTTGTTCCCTCTTCGTTAACGGTGGCAATACCCTTAACTGTGGTGTAGCCTGCCTTTTCGTTATCGTTTGTAAGGGCCAAGACAGCGAGCATTGGGTCCCAGCTTTCACGTCCATCGCCTGAGCCATGGTCTGCCAATGCCAAATGCAAGAAATCATCCT
>SVRE01000076.1 GCA_015065005.1 Oscillospiraceae bacterium | reverse complement strand
GGGCAAGTTCGACCTTGCAAAAATGGCAAAGGAGCTTAACCTTGACGCCATCCACGACACCGTTCACGAAATGGCTCGCGACGAAGCAAGACACGGAAAGGCATTCGAGGGACTTCTCAATAGATATTTTAAGAAGTAATATAAAGCCTTATATTACAAGGGTTTTTAGAACTTAATACATAGAGGGAATGAGTTTAACTTGTTCCCTTTTTTGTTGCACTTTTTCCATAAAAACATGGAAAATTTATGGAATTTTTCATTTTGATTTTTCAAAAATGGTCAAAATATGGAACTGGAGATTATGGAAAATTACTAGTTCCTTGAAAACAGTTTTATTGTGTGCTATAATGAAACTACAATAAAGTGCTACGGGAGAAAAGAAATGTGGAAAAACATATATAAAAAAGGAACAAAGGGTACTGAAAATGGTGAAATACTTTTTGATGAAGAATATAAAGATGCTTGCAGAATAACACTTGAAAGGTGTAAAGAATACTATGCGATTACTTGTGGTGTATATGGTGCTATGGTTCACACGGTGTTTTCAGATGCAAATAGCTGTCAAGGCTTGTACAATGCTATGAAAAAGGATTTGCAAGGGTTTATTGATAAGGATACCTCATACGAAGAAGAACTTGCTTTTTATGAAGAATTTACATCAAAATATTGATGTGATATTTTTGAGCATTTAGAAAATTAATGGAAAAATTAATGGAATTTTTAATCTTTTGCAGTTGCAGAGCTGAAAACATATTACAGCAAAAAAGCTAAACAAAGCCAAATGATGCAATACACGGGGCTAACCGAGAGCTTTCCACGACATACTAAGATTGTACGCGACGAGGCAAGACACGGCAAGACATTCGAGGGACTTCTTAAGAGATACTTCAAATAATGCTGTAAAGCCTTATATTACAAGGGCTTTGAATACATAGGGGACAGAGAAATCTGTTCCTTTTTTGTTTGCTCGAATTGTTCATTTTTCCACAAAAACATGGAATTTTTATGGAATTTGGGGTGTGTCAATTTTCAAGAATTCTCAAATTATGGAATTTGTGATTATGGAAAACATTTTTATTGAAATGTGCTTGAGGTTGTGTTACAATTAACTAATAAATAAGAATCTGACGAGGTAAATATAATAATGGGAAGCTTGCTTTTAGCACTTATATACATATGCTTTATCAGTCTTGGTCTGCCTGACTCGCTTTTAGGCTCGGCTTGGCCCGTGCTTCATGCCGAAATTAGCGTACCTGTCTCGTACGCAGGTATTATATCGGTAACCATTACTGTAGGTACGATATTGTCGAGCTTTTTTAGCAATAAGCTATTACATAAATTCGGCGCGGGCTTGGTAACCGCTATAAGTGTTACTACGACCGCACTCTGCTTGTTCGGCTTTTCTATCAGCACTCAATTTTGGATGCTAATTCTGTGGGCAATTCCATTTGGTCTGGGTGCAGGTGGAGTGGACGCTATTTTGAACAACTATGTTGCTCTGCATTTCAAGGCGCAGCATATGAGCTGGCTTCACTGTATGTGGGGTGTTGGCGCATCTATCAGCCCGTATATAATGAGCTTCGCACTCGTTAAGCTTGAAAGCTGGAGTGGTGGTTATCTTATTGTTTCCATTATTCAAGCGGTGCTTTCTGCAATTATATTTATTAGCATACCGCTTTGGAAAAAAGGGAGCAAAGATAATGACGATACGCCGAAGCTAAAAGAATCAAAAGCGCTATCATTCAGAGAAATATTTGCTATTAAGGGCGCAATCCCCTGTTTCTTGATGTTCTTTTCTTATTGTTCGTTGGAAGTAACCACATCTCTTTGGGCGAGCACTTATCTTGTACAAAATTGGGATTTTTCACCCGAAACGGCGGCAGGATATGCGAGTATGTTCTATATAGGCATAACTCTTGCAAGATTTGTTAACGGATTTCTTGCGATGAAGCTTGGAGATAAATTCCTAATTCGTATGGGAACGGGAATTGTTGCTGTCGGTATTGCCTTGCTGTTTGTGCCGTTTTCTTCCGCGTTTGCCCTGATTGGATTTGTTGTTATTGGATTTGGATGTGCACCTATCTATCCGTGCATTATTCATATGACACCCGATGTTTTTGGCAGAGACAAATCGCAAGCAATGATAGGCGTACAAATGGCGTTTGCTTATATCGGAATTTTAGCAATGCCACCCCTGTTCGGCGTTATAGCGGAAAAAATCTCCATTTCACTTTTGCCAATTTGTCTATCCATATTCTTAGTACTCATGTTTGTAATGCACGAGCTTGTACTGAAAAAAGCAAAAAATAACAAATGAATTTAACAAATTCCAATTTGTAGTGCTGAGTTCTACACAAAGCATGGAAAAATTAATGGAATTTCTTAATTTATGCAAGTGCAGAGCTGAAAATATATTATAGTTAAAAAGCTGGGCAAAGCCAAGCAATACAAGACTTAGGGCTACCACGAAACTTTCCACGACATGCCAAGATTGTACGCGACGAGGCAAGACACGGCAAGGCATTTGAGGGACTTTTGAATAGATACTTTAAGTAATGCCACGAAGCCTTATATTACAAGGGTTTATAACACATAATACATAAAGGGAATGGGTTTGACTTGTTCCCTTTTTTGTCGCCCTTTTTCCACAAAAACATGGAATTTTTATGGAATTTTGGCTATATCAAAATTGGAAAAAGCTCAAAAAGTGGAAGTTATTTTATATGGAAAGTTTTTTATTTAATTTTAACACATAAAATAATGATTTTAAATTGACGTTTCTAATGGAAATTTTATATAAAAATTGCCAGCCCCCTGTATGATATTAATAGAATTATATATTTTTTCAATCAAACACAAACTACAATGTTAAAGCATATCCTATAAGCCCCACAGACTCCATGTTCAGCACTTGTTTATTGAGTTGGCAATTTATATTAGAAAACTGCTGCGTGTGATATTGGGCTTTATATGACCTCGTTTAAGTGAGAATCGAAACACACATTACGTGTTGGTTTACAACGTGCCAAAGTGTGTTGCATTCCATGACGGAGTTCACGATTATGAAGAAATAAACACCTATAAGGATGCTTTGACATCATTTGCTATCGGCAACGCTTGTAAGAACTGCGGCGAGGGTAATGTGACAGAGTACGAGCCTGCACTTGACTTCCTTGGCTATTCAGCACAAATTAACGGTGACCTTATCTGCCTTGGCTACAAGACTAACCTTAAAACACTTGCAGCTTTACCTGAGCTTTCATATGGTATTTTGGCAGTAGCACCAGGTGCTGATGCTGATATGTCAGCATATGAGCCACTCAATTCTGACATGACACCTAATGTTGAAAACAAGGTGCTTGCATTAGAAATTGACAGAGAAAGCAGCGAGTTCAACTTTATCATTAAGGGCTTTACAAATGATTCATCCTTCTATGAAACTCCACTTGTAATGTGCGTTTACGTTACAGACGGTGAAAGTGTTGATTACCTCTGCCATAATGAGTATAATGAAATTGCACAGATGGAATATGCATCAAGCCTAACCTTTAAGTTTATTGCTGAGGAGCGTTCTTCCAAAAAATAACCTTGAAACAGACCCTGCACCTAAAGCAGAGTGATTGATATAATTTCATTAATTAAAAAATCAGGCTGACACAAATTAAACACGTGTCAGCCTGATTTGATTTTAAAGGCAAATCATTTTGGACAAAATATCAAAAAATAAAGCTTTGGTTAAATGCTTTAATTGCCATAAATTGTTACAAATGCCGAAAATGACTTAAAAAACAATGTTTAGCTTGACTTGAATGAAACGGTATGTTAAAATATAATAAATACATATATTCTTTTGAAGGAGGATTTTATGAAAAAGAAAATACTATTAATTTCTTTAATGGTAGCTGTACTTGCTTGCTTGTTTGCTATAAGCGTAAGTGCTTATACTCCTGCAACATCGTATAACTACTATGTTGACAGTATGGCTGAAGAAAATCTTGTGTATTCAGCTACTACTAAAATGGACCCATCAAGAGGCAGATATGAAATGACAGTAACCGAGAGCGGTGAAGGCTTTGCTAAGTTTGATAAAGACGGTACGCGCTTACTTGGTATGTTGCTGAAGAATCTACCGATTCTGAGGGCGCCCGTCATTTCGTTTGTAAAGCAGTAAAAACAATCGGCGAAGCTGGTACTGTTGATGCAAACGGCTATTATACCTATGGTGGCGGAAGCGTAGCTGCTGTTACTAACAAAAACGTAGTAAGTGTATGCTTCTATGGCACAGGGGTGAAAACACTTCCTGACAATGTGTACCAATGCGTTGCACCAAATCCACCAAGCGGTTCAAACGGTGAGTATAATGTTTTTGCAAGCGACACATATCTTATGTTCCTCTATTTACCAAAAACACTTACAGCATTCCCTAAATATATGTGTCAGCGTTCATCTGTAAGAGTAGTTGAGTTTGAGGACAACCAAATTGCCGCTACTGAAATAGTTGGCGCACAATCTGGCGGTAACTCACCATTTGCCTTCTGCGGAAACCTTAAATCAATTATAATTCCTGAAGGAATTCAAACAATTTCCAATGCTGTATTTAGAGAAAACTGCTCACTTAAGTACGTTAAGTTCCCAAGCACAATGACAAGACTTGAAGGAACTACTGGTGGCACTGGAGGCGGTGTTTTCTTCCGTTCCAACGCTATTGAAACAGTTGTTTTCAGTCCTAACATGACTTATATCTCTTATGTTAATACTGATACCGGAAAAATGAAAAACCAAGGCTTGGATATTAAGTATTTTTATGTGCCTAATACTATTAATACAAAAGGCTCATATTTTGATTCCTACAACCTCAATGGTGGTCCAACCAGAAATATTGTGTTCTTCTTTGTAGGAACATTAGAAGAGGCTAAAACAGTATCAAATTATACAGGCTCTAACTTTAAAAATGCTATTTCAAATAAGGCTATTACCTATAATGAATATTTAGCAAACAAGGAAACATATGACAATTACACAGGACACATATTAGTTTACGATGTACCTTACTGCTTGGCATTCTATGACGGCGTTCATCAAATGGAGTCTGTTAATACTTACAAGGACGCTTTGACTGCATTTGAGTTTGGAGAGGCTTGTAAAAATTGCGGCGAAAGTAACGTAAAAGAGTATGCACCTGTGCTTGACTTCCTTGGCTATTCAGCGCAAATTAACGGCGACCGTGTTTGCTTTGGCTACAAGGTTAATAAGGAATCGTGCGCACTTTTCCCTGAGCTTTCATATGGTATTTTGGCAGTAGCACCAGGTGCTGATGCTGATATGTCAGCATATGAGCCAATTAATCCGGATATGACACCTAACGTTTCAAACAAGGTGGCTGCGCTTGAAATTGAAAAGAGTAGTGCCGAATTTAACTTTATAATCAAAGGCTTTACAAAGGATTCATCATATTATGAAACTCCGATTGTAATGTGTGCTTACGTAACAGATGGAGAAAAGGTTGACTATCTCTGCCATACTGAGAATAATGAAGTAATTCAGGCAGAGTATGCCTCAAGCCTTACATTTAAGTATATCACTGAGGATTTGCTTGTACCGAGATATGCAGTAAGCTTTACTTGCGATGATACAATGGGTACACTTGATGGCAATTCTTCTCAGATTGTAAAAGAAGGAGAAAAGACAACCGCGGTAACAGCTATTGCAAAGGAAGGCTATCAGTTTGCGTGCTGGAATACCGGTGCAACAACTCCTACAATCGAGTATGCTCCCGAAAAGAACACAGAGCTTGTAGCATACTTTACACCTGCAAGCACAGGCTTGCCTGTATTTACAATCAATACCGCATCAGGTCTTGCTATCACATCTAAGGATGACTATGTAGACTGTGAAATTACATTGCTTGACACAGAAACAGGCGCAAGCATTGGTGGTCAAACAGCTGAAATCAAGGGTAGAGGTAACTCCACCTGGGAAAAATTTGACAAAAAGCCATACAAGTTTAAGTTTGAAGACAAGCAAAACCTCTTTGGTTATGGCTCAGAAAAGACTTGGGTATTACTTGCTGACGCAAGAGATTACTCACTTATAAGAAATATGCTTGCGCTTAATGCAGGTCTTTCAATGTCCGAGCTTGAGTACACATCACAGGGTCAAAGCGTTGAGGTTTACCTAAATGGTAATTATCAGGGTGTTTACTACCTCTGTGAGCAGATTCAGGTTAAGAAAAACCGTGTAAATATTACACAAGAGGATGATGAAATAGAGCAAGGACCAGCTGATGTTGGTTACTTAATCGAAATGGATGCATGGGTATCTGAGGATGTAGGTGGCACAAATAACATTCCTAACTATGGCGTAACATCTGACGGCGACGTATATGTAAGAGTAGATGACGGTATGTATAACGGTTACGTAATTAAGGACCCTGAGGATATCCTCTTTGATGCTGACGGAAACTTGAAGGAAAACTTCATGACTTACATTCAGACATACATCAAGGAAAGCTTAGCTGCAGTTAGCGGCGATGATTATGCTGCTGTTTGTGAATATATTGACGTTAAGTCCTTTGCACAGGCATATATTATCTTTGAGTTGTTCAAGAATCCTGATACACAGTATTCAAGTGTTTACTTCTATAAGGACGTAGACGGTAAATTGGTAGCGGCTCCTCTTTGGGACTTCGATATGTCTGTTGGTAACGTAACTCATAAGAAAAATTGCGGTACAAACGCAGTTAATTTCAGACAAACTGATTTCTTGTGGACTGCTCAGAAGAACACTTGGTTTAGAGAGCTTCTTGAATTTGAAGAATTCAGAAAGCTTGTAGGTCAAGAGCTTGCAGACAATGCTGATAACATAAGAGCATCTATTGCAGCTGACATCGCTTACGCAAGAGAGCACAAGGAAGCTTACGAAAAGAACTTTACAAAGTGGAACCTTATAGGTAACACTAGCGCATCAGAAAAGATGGGCGCATGGAGTGTACCTTCCGAGTTTAAGCAGTTTAAGTACTGGGATGGTAGCGAGGATGTAAATAACGAGAATTCAATCACAGTTAGTGATGGTAGAGCTGCAACAGAGGATGTAAGTGTTAGCGGTCACCTTGAGTACATCGAATGGTACCTTGAGGAAAGCCTTAAGCACTTAATCGAAACATATCCTGCACCAGCAGCAGAATAATTGTTATAATCTCATAATTTAAAAAACAGGCTGACACGTGTCTAATTTGTGTCAGCCTGCTTTTGCTTTTGTGCAAAATATTTGAAAAATAAAGTAGGGCAGACAATCTTGGTTACGAGCATAAAGAAAAATACATACTTGACTTTACAAATATGAAAAACTGGCGATATTTTCATGCTATTATTGCAAAAGAGTTTGACTTTCCTGATTACTATGGCTGTAACTGGTCAGCGTTTTGGGACTGCATAACGGACCTTGTAGATTCCGAAGGGCTTGATATAGAAATAATAGGGCTTGATAAGATATATAGTGAGTTTAAGGAAGACATCGATATATTTATCAAAATCCTTAAGCGATTAAAGCATATCTATAACGACGAATATGTCGATGTTGTAAAAATAGTAATCCACCACGGTAACTCCAAGGTGGAATTGACGTAAATCTTGTCGACGAGGCAAGACACGGAAAGGCATTTGAGGGACTTTTGAATAGATATTTCAAGAACTAATATATTGACACTCAAGAATATAGCTTTACATAAAGGGCAGAATTTTCTGCCCTTTTATTTTGCGGTTGACAAAACGCGATTAGCAGTATATAATATGTACAGGCAAACATTTAATTGTTTG
>SVRE01000008.1 GCA_015065005.1 Oscillospiraceae bacterium | reverse complement strand
CCACCAAACTCGCGAAGCGAATACCACTCGACGCGAGCCGAATATCACTGCATAGCAATATCACTCGCCACAGGCGAATAGAACTGGCGTGATACTCCGATAAGAGTATCACGCCAAAGTCGGTGGGGGTTTTACTATTTGTTTGTATGTATTTATCTTCTTGTAGCAATAGCCACTACGTCCGGGAGTCTCAATTCTTTACCGAGAATTGATGGGCTGACACCAGAGTTACCAACTGACTCAAAGGTTACATAAGCGGTTTTTGCTTCCTTGCCCTTCTTTTTCTTTGCCATCATATTTGTAAGCGTTACATTTGCGCTGGCGCCTGCAAACTGATTTGTAGCAGTCATAATATCAGGAATGCTAATCGAAATTACGCCTCCACACTGCGCACATTTGAAAAGGATGAGATTTCCTCTCCAGGTTTTAAGGTTTACCTGGTGCATTGTCCATTGAGGAACAGGATCACAGCAAAGAGGACACTTTGGCATATTTTTGTTGATAAAAGCCTGAGGCATAGAGCCCATTAAGCCATCTGCACGGCGGAACTCATATTCACGGTCAGCCTTAAGCTCCACATCTTGGAAGAACACCTTATATGGTGTAAGGTCAATTTCTTCGCCGCTTTCGGAATATGCAGATTCAACCGGTGTTATGGGTGTAACAGGTGCGTCAGGTGATTCCGCAGGAGCAGAGCATGAATTGTCAACAGGAGTTTGAATAATAGGAGCCACTTCCTTGGGGACATTACCGTTTTTGTAATCAATCAGGGAAATTACGTAAAGAGCGATAACACCCAAAAAAATGAGAATACCAAAAATGTAGAAGAATGAGGGTGCAAACTCATAACTGCTTCGACTGTCTGATAAAACAGGAAGGTATATAATCCAAAATAACAAGCTTGAACCTGTCAAAATTGTGGAAATAAGAGTTTTCTTTTTACTGTTTTTTAAAAGATTCAAAACAGCAAAAACTATTGAGGCAACAATACAACCAATAACTAAGACAGCAAGAACAATAGCACCATCCTCTGCTTTTTTCAAGGTTCCAAAGAAAGAAACAGCAATGTCATTTGACGGTTTGTGATACGATCCTCTGTACCAATATTCTTGAATTGCATAACCGGGTATGAGCATCCATAAAAGGAGCGTGCCCAAAGCAGCTAATCTGATAATGGAAAAAAGTTTTTGTTTGCTCATTTTTTATTCCTCCTTAAAATAATAATTTACATAGCATTTCGGTTTGCTAACTTTATGTGAATGAAAATCAAACAGCTGTTTCGGAGCTTACGCCTAAACAGATATCGTCTTGATCGAACAAAAGCACAATATGGTATCCTGCTGCCATCCATTGATAAATTTTTACACCGTCATTTCTGTAAGAAACAGAGGTGGAGTTTCCACAAACGGCTTGAATTTCCGCAAGGGATTTGCCCTGCAAGGTTCCCAAAGAAATGAATTTTTGCTGTAGCTCCTTGCCACGACCGCGAATGGCTTTATTGATTATCAGGAAAACAATAAGACCGGCAGCGATTGGAATCATAAGCCCCAGCAAATAAATCAAAACGTACATAAGTTACCTCCTTCTAAAATAAAAAGTGCGCCAACCGAGGTTGAACGCACCGAAAAACGCAGAACCCCAATTGTCGCCAAACAAACCTGAGCAATATGGGTCGCATACTTATTTCAGACGGGGAACTACATTTTTACCAAATGTAAAGGTCTAAAATAAGTATAGGCAAAAAAGGGTATAGTTATCCCATAAATGAAAAATACCCATTGCTCAATATTCAGTTTGTTTGGCATTTTCATTTTAGCACAAAAATTTCAGATTGTAAATAGAGTTTTGCCAAAATAACAACAAGAAAAGCAACCGTTTTCACGCGGTTGCTTCTTTATTCGGTTGTTTTCCATATTTTAACAGACTTAATGCTATTAGCATTTGGGACGGAACATAAAACACCCACGCTAAATTAAAGTCAACGTCAATCAGTTGCATTATAAAGCTTTCTCCCACACCGCTTATATAGCTATCCGCCATTACATTCAAGCCGATGACAGTATCACAGCAAAGGAACAAAAGCAAGCCTACAGCCAGCGCAGGGCAGGATTTGAACTGTGTAAATGCCACGACAATGTTTACCGCCAGGTTGGCATAGTAAAACAAGGAAACAAGGCTTAAAGCGTCTGTATTCCCGCCTAACACAGCAACCGTTGCTGCAATAGCCAGCAGAGTTACCAGTGAGCGTGCGATTAAATGAACCTTTTTTTGCTTTTGGGTTGTGTGGTTGAGATATATCCTTACAAAATAGCACATCTGGGTTACTGAAAAGAACACCATTGCAGGTAGCTGCTTTATTGGGTCCATAACCACCAAAAATATGTCAGCACACACCGTACATGCAAGCCCAAGCTGGGTTAAAAAATACGCCTTACTTTTTTCAAAAAACAATGACACAAATAAGCATGCAAGCAAAACGCAGGAAAAGGACACCCAAGAGTTCGCCCTGCCTGATGTTAAATGCACCAGAATTCCCAAAGTAAGCTCGACCAGCACAAAGGCGGATACCACAGGTAGCTTAAATGATTTTTTATTCAGCATGGCGCACCTTTTTATTAACCAAGGCAATAATGCCCCTTTGAATCAAGTATAAAATAAATGAAACCAAGGCAAAGCCAAGTATATAAATCAGTGCAAAGACAATATAAGGCACCGTTGTATAAACGTTTGAAAGAATCGGCAACGTGCAATCGAAGTGGCGGCTGATATAGAACATATTAAATGTTTCATCTATGCCATTTGCAGCAAACACTGCATAAACAGCCTCATTAAGCACTATTGCAACAGCGGTTAATGATGCAAAAACAGGAACGCTCTTCAGATAATGCTTAAGGTTGCATTTTTTCCTGTAATAAACAGTGCAGAAAATACCAAGCACGATTTGCAAGCCGTGGTGAACCATAGTTTGAATGTTAATGCCAATTGTTTGAATAAAAACGTCATTAGGATAAAAGAATACTGCCAAGCCGCCGAACAAGGAGAAGAAGGACATATAGGAAGCAAAGGCTTCCCTTAAGCCATTATCCCTCAAAAATGCAATAAACGGTAGCACATAAAGCGGAGTAGAGCATAGCTGATAAGGGAAGGCGTACCACTGGTAATCCCAAACGCCCACACCCGCATCATTACACTCAAATGTGTAAATAACCTGCTTATAAATCTCAAGCGCCGCCATAACAACCCAGCAGGCCAGCATTATTCGCCTGAAGGTCTTGTCACTGCAATTCTTAAACCCTATACATATCATAACAGTTGCGGCAACTACAATGGCAACAAACATCAGGTGGAACCAGCCGTAATTTCCCGGCCTTGTCATTTCGCCCTCAAAAAAATGTATAAATTTCTCAAATGTAGTCATAAAAACCCTTTTTTCAATGAATTTTAGTATCGCAAGGCTATTTTAACATTTTGTTAAGAAAATCTCAATATTATTTCAAACTAATTCACATAAAATTAATATATAAAAACAGACACAGGGTCGTTTCCCCGTGTCTGCTTTGATTTTAAAGTCCCAAAAGCTCAATTATCTGCTCCTTTGAGCGGAAGCCTATGGCTTTGTTTACAATTTCGCCCTTTTCCATTACCAAAAGGGTGGGTATGCTTTGTATTCCGTAGCTTACCGCCAAATCTGTTAACTCATCCACATTTATTTTTGCAATAATAAGCTCAGGGTATTCCTTTTCAAGCTCGTGCAAAATAGGCGCTACCATTTTACAAGGGCCGCACCAATCCGCGTAAAAGTCAACCAGCACCTTAGCTCCGCTTTCCTTTAGTTTTCCAAAGCTTTCGTTTGTTACGTTATAAATAGGCATTTTATTCCTCCCCGTTTTTGAATTTGTAGTATAAAAGGCAGTGGCAATATCCCTCAAAATTCGGGTCAGCAATTTGCTCCCTGAACTCCTTGCAAATACATTTTGTATCCTCGCTTCGTTCCATACGGCAGGGACAGTATCCCCCCCTTCGCCTTTAGCCCTTCCTTTACGGTCCTTACAACCTCTTTATTTTCATTCAAAATAATTTTAGGCTTCACACAATCACCTCTTTTAATTATTATACCATTTTTAAAGCTTTTTTGCAAGCATCATATTTTTGCACCCTGTAAAATGAGCGCTCGCCGCAATTCTTGAACATCTATGCTATTAACATTTTGATGCCCCGTGTGAGCAATAGCGCAAGCAGTACCTGCCGCCTGACCCAAGGCAGCGCAGGTTGGCATAATGCGCAAAGATGCCTGTGCCTCATGAGTAGCGGAAACACATCTGCCGCAAACCAAAAGATTTTTGCTCCCCTTAGGTACCAGGCTGCGGTAGGGAATAGTATAATACTCGCCATCCTTGAAATAATGGTGGCTTGTACCCTCGCCGCTTGGATTGTGAATATCTATATCATAGTTACAGCAAGCAACGGAGTCCTCAAACTTAGTTAGTGCCAAAAGGTCCTCCTGGCTTAAAATATGCTCACCTAAAATGCGGCGGCTTTCACGCACACCGATTTGCATCCCCGTTGACAAAAGCGTACTGTTTTTGAATGCTTCAAAATTTTCTTTAAGGAACATATAAAGCTCCAACACCTGCTCACGTGCCATAATTTCAGCCCTTGTCAAATCCTCCGGGTTGGTGGGGTCAAGCCCTGTCACCCTTGTTGCATTGAAATGCAAAACTCCACGGTGTGTGGTTTTAAAGGTTAAAATGTTTTCACGTGGATTTGTTATTTTGCCCTCAGCCTTATATTGCCTGTACAGCTCATTTATTTGGCGATGGGTTTTTCCAAAAAGATTTATGTCAACTCCACTTAAGCGAAAGGACAGTGTCATAGGCTGGCAAAGCCCATCAACCTCGCGCCCCTGCATAAACTCAAAGCCACTCATAAAGCAAAGGCTGCCGTCCCCTGTTGCATCTATGAAATAATCGGCAAAAATCGCATTTTGCCCGCCCACGTGGTTGATTTTTATGCTTTTTACAAAGCCGTTTTCCGCATCTGCTTCAGTCATATATGCCTGAAAGAGAATGGTTACTCCGCTATCAATTGCCATACGGTTTAAGACAAGCTTCAGTATTTCCTCGTTAAAGCATTCCTCCCATTGGGGGTGTACTCCACCCAGACGCTTCAGCTCCTTCACTATCTCCTCAAAAAGCCCACGGCTAAGTGTTATTTTTTCTCCGTTTTTGGGGTCACGTGTCCAATAATACATAAAGGGAAGCACAAGCCCAAAGGAAGCGCTGCCACCCAAGCAATTATGCTTTTCTATAAGGCAAACACGCTTTCCAAGACGGGCGGCTGAAATAGCTGCACACGCCCCGGCAAATCCTCCGCCGGCTACTACAATATCAAAATGATTTTTCATAAATAATTCCTTTCAAAAGGCAAAAAAACGACACGTATCGTGCCGTTTTTATAAAATAGCGAGAACAAACAGCACCAAAACTGTATTATTCCGAATCATATTCTGCTATGTATGGCAAATTCCTGTAAAGCTCAGCACAGTCCAAGCCATAACCGATAACAAAGAAATCAGGAATTGTGAAAAGTGCCATATCCGCCTCGAAGTCAACAAGCCTTCTTGACGGCTTGTCAAGTAAAGTGACAACCCTTAAGGATAGTGGGTTTCTTTGCTTAAGCATCTTAACAACGTCATTTAAAGTGCGACCTGTGTCGATAATATCCTCAACAATTACCACATGGTAGTCCTTTATGTCCTTTTCCAAATCCATTGTGATTTTAACAACACCTGTAGATACGGTGCCGCTATAATAGCTCTTTGCACACATAAAGCCAATTTCACAGGGAACGCTTACCGCGCGGCAAAGGTCAGCCATAAAAACAAAGGCACCCTTCAAAATGCTGACAAGCAAAATCGGCCTGCCGTCATAAATTTTGTCAATTTCCTTGCCCGCTTTTTTAATAGCCTCTTTGATTTCTTCCTCGGTTATAATAACCCTTTTTATTTTAGAGCTATAGTCTTTAATTTCTTTTAATTCGCTCATATAAAGAATCTCCATACAAAAAATCTCTTTTTAAAATTATAACACAAAATTTTCCTTTTTACAACAATTATCTACTATATTATAAAAATACAAAGAAGAAATTTTTTGAAAAAACATATTGACAGGCACAAAAAAATATGATATTATACTAATGCTTGATTTTCAGAGAGCAATGTATCATACATTTTTTGCAGGAATAGCAAGACTTCGTCTTGTGACTCGACAAGCCTTTTGCGAGTGTTCTGCATATTAAATGTACGGGTGCATTTAATATGCAGGAATATCGAAGCGGTCATAACGGGTGAAGGCAGTGAAAACAATTGATAATTGTTTTCGCAACTGTGTAACTAAAATAAGGAGTTCGAGAAGCGAGTGTATCGAGCGACAATGAACGACTATATTTTAGGAAGGGCACGAGTCTTGAAAACCCGGTTGAAAGACCGACTGTATAACTGAAATTGTCAAGCAAACCTAATTTAATATGCAGGAATATCGAAGCGGTCATAACGAGGCGGTCTTGAAAACCGTTAGGCCAAAAGCCACGGGGGTTCGAATCCCTCTTCCTGCGCCAAATAAAATGGGTAGTACTCCAACGTGAGTGCTACCCATTTTATTTCGTGTAAAACAATATGAGGGATTCGAACCCCAGCGTTAAGCGACTCTTTCGGGGAACGAGTCGTAGCGGTGACCGAAGGATTTTGCGAAACATAAACAAACGATAAGCACTCATTGTTTCGCAAAATTCAAGAGGAGAAATCCCTCTTCCTGCGCCAAAACAAAAGGACACCAAATTGGTGCCCTTTTGTTTTGCTCAAAAAGAGGCTCTCGAGCCTCTCTTTTTGTTTGCTCGCAAACAAAAATTGGGTGCGCAAGTCCAACGAAGGTTGTCGGTGAGCTTGTTCACCAGCAACCCGTTGTGACTCGTTGCCTTAGGCAACGCATCCCGGTTATCGGTTTTGATTTTTCTTAGTCGAATTTTTTATTTACTTTTTAATTGCAAAATGATATAATAAATTTAACACGCTAAGACAAGTATTGTAAAATTATCTCATTAAGCAAGGAATGTTCGGTATGATAAATGTAACAAAACAAAGAATTACTTTTGATGCAATAAAAAAATATGAAAGAATTAGCGACAAAAAGAAACTTCAATATTTGAACGACCAAAAAAAGTTTATTAAGTTATGTTTCTTTTCCTCAATGAGTGGCTCTTTTTTATTAGGAATCATCTGCTTATTTGCAGCGATTTTCAATACAGAATATTTTGTAATGTTTATGTTTTTATGTTCTATTTTCATTTTGACAGGAGTAATTTTAGCAGTTACAATAATCATAAAATTAAGGGCTCCAAATAAAATTCTAATATTGAATAAATTAAAAAAGGTTTTGAAGCGAACTTATAGATCGATGTCTTATCATGAAATTTGCAGGCACAAGCCTTATGTTAAACAACACAGTTCAATGTGTAAGGACATTGAAAAATTAAATTCACAGTATCTCTTTGATAGAATTACATGCAGGGAACACAGATATAACGAACATTTGAATAACAAAAGACAATTTGACAATTTTAACTATGATAATTGGATTTTTTCTTTAATGGACAAATCACCTAACTTTTTTGAAAATTTTCAAAAGATATACGAAAAAAACGCAAAGGAATACAACGAATATTCTGCTAAATATAGTACGTTGAATGACTTTAAGGAAGAAATTGATATTGAAGACTTGGATATAGAGTATGAAATATTCAATTATATCGAAAGAGAGATTTTCTTTGAAAGCAAACTCCCCGAAATCGAAAGACCAAGCATTTATTTGAAAATATCATACACTAGCCCTGCAGGAAGAAACCACTATTCAGATTCTCACATTTTTACCTATTTTGATTTGTTGCGACTAGTCAACAAGAAAAAGGAAAGAGATGAGGAATTGATTGCGGAATTAAGATACAATGAATTTTTATTGGAACGAAAGCAAGATGAGAAGAATGCACGAGTACTTGCAATGCAGGAAAAAAGAAACAAAGAAAGAAAGCTGAAAGAATTAGAAAAGCTGGAAAAACAACTTTTGGCAAAAGAGCAAGAATTGAATGAAAAAGAAAAGGATTTTCTAGAAGCTACAAAGGAACATATGTATACTTCGAAAGTCTTAAATCAGCAAGAATTAAACAACAATTTAGAAAAAGCAAGTTCTCTAACAGAAAAATTTAGACTGTTAAGAAAAAAATTCGATGATGGCGAAATTACATACGAAGAATATAAATGTAAGCGAAAGGAATTAATGTAGTTTGGAAAAAGAAACCCTTGAAAAAGAAATTTTGGAACTCAATAGACTAAAAGAGTCCATAAAAGCGGAAATTATAGAGCTTGATGATCAAGCATTATTTCAAGAATTCGGTGTATATCAACCACAATATAATTTTGCAACATTGGATGAATACAAAGACGCATTATTAGCCATAAGAGAACACCAAAAAGATATGATAAAAAACCAGACAGCTGCAGTATGTGACGTTGCTTGGAAAGTTCAAGGAAGCGAAAAAGCCGGCAGAAAAATGATTGCAGAGGGTGTAAAACAAATATTACGAAACTTTAACATTGAATGTGATTTGTGCATCAACAAGGTTAAATTTAGTAACTATAATAGCAGTAGAGAAAGAATTCTAAAAGCATTCGAAATGCAAAACAAACTCAACGAAACAAGACATATTTATTTGACTGATGATTATTATAGGCTTAAAATACAAGAACTTGATTTAGCATATGAATATCAAAAAAAGAAATTCCAAGAAAGAGAAGAGCAGAGAAGAAAAAGAGAAGAACTTCGCGAAGCAGAAAAAGTTGCTAGAGAAATTGAGGAAAAGAGAAAAGAACTCGAAAAAGAACAAGTACACTATCTTAATTACTTAAGAAAAATTAATGAACAAATAGAAGTAGAACAGAGTGAGGAAAGAAAGGAATACTTGCTAGCAAAAAAAGAAGAGTTGTGCAACAATGTTAATGATGTCAAACTTGCTTTAGAAGACTTAGACTATAGAGAGGCAAATCATAGAGCGGGATATGTATACATTATTTCCAACATTGGTGCGTTTGGCGAAAATATTTACAAAATAGGTATGACTAGAAGGCTCGAACCAGAGGAGCGTATCGCTGAATTGAGTGGTGCAGCTGTTCCATTTAAATTCGATATTCATGCTATGATTTTTTCCGATGATGCTCCAAAGCTTGAGACCGCATTACATAACCGATTCGCTTCCAAAAAAGTTAATTTGGTAAACGGAAGAAAAGAATTTTTCAACGTAACACTCGAAGAGATAAAACAGGTTGTTAGAGAGAATCACGACAAAACCGTAGATTTCATTAACACCCCTGACGCTGAACAATATAGAGAAAGCATGATGTTAAGAAAATTGATCGAAAAATAAATTTTAAAACATAAATGTGTTCGTTACAAACTCACCCCTATTGCAAACGGTAGCACTCACCAAGAGTGCTACCGTTTTTCAACCATTATCTATATCAAATAACCCTTCCAAGCTCGATGTAATCTAATTTGCAAAGAGCATAGGTGAAGCTGTTGCCGTTGTCCATGACCTTAACCTTTGCGTTTTCAAGCTTTACTGTTCTTTTTGAGCCGTTTATCAATTTGATTTTCATCTTATCGTAGGTCCAGTGGTGAAAAATCCGGATTGATTCTATTTTATCAATGGGAATTACTCCGCGCCTGGTTTCAAATTTTAAAGACGCGCGGTTTATAACACAGCTCAAGGATTTATCCCATTCCTTGGCATAAAGATAATCGGCTGGGGTACACTTTTCAAAAAAGTCGATGGCTCCTGTGCCGAGGGTGGCTTCACCTTCGTTACGAATATGCTCTGAGAGCTTTTCATAAAGGCAAAAGCACACGTTGTCGGAAAACACAGAAACAGACTCAAGCTCATCATCCTCAAAAAACACAACTGTGTTAACCCAAGCCCTTATTTGAATTTGCTTTTTCAAAAGATGTACAGCCCTTGCAAGCTGTTTAAAGGGTGATTTCAGCTGTTTTGTATAAGTTTGACCTGTCCAGCGGTCTGTTTTTTCTTGTAAAAACCCGTCCTCCTGTTCCGTAATACGTCCCTTCCACCGTTTAACCTCTATGGCAAAAAGCTTATTTTGATAAAGCACTAAGCAATCAATTTCTGCATTTCCCTCAGGCGTAGATATAACTACATTTCTTTTAATTTTGCAAGTGGGAAGCTCGCGGCGGAGCATATATGTAAACTCATCCTCACCATAGTTGCCATAGCGCTTTACCTCGCTGACGTTTGGAATTGATTTCTCCTTTGCGCGTACAAAGCACATTTTTATTTTATGAAAGAACTCTAATATTCCCATAACTGTCTCCTTCGCTGTTTATGGTTTGATTTTATCACATAATTAAAGATTTTTCAATTATTCTTAGAAATTAGAAAAACCGAATTGCTTGGCGCAATTCGGTTTTGTTTGTTTTTTAAACCTCGGGGATATTGATCTCTATCTCTCTGCCAAGCTCAGCTGACTTAATAATACCGTCAATGATAGCCTGGTTAATAACAATCTGCTCGCTTGGAACAGGTGCCTTTCCACCTGTGATTATAGCATCAAGGAATGAACGAATCTTTTCGTGGAAAATGTCAGGGGATTTGATAATCGGAATTTCTGTGCAAACCTGGGAGCCTGCCATTTCGCTATATACCTTCATAGGTCCGCCAACAGAACCATTCCAGCACTCTGTTGAAGGGATACGGAGTGAGCCCTTCTTACCCATAATGATAGTGTCACCCGGGGTGTCAAGGTTCATAGCCCACGCAATACGGAAGTCGAGGATTATTCCACCCTCTAAACGGATAAAGCCTGCTGCAAAGTCCTCAACGCCAAACAGCTCTGCATATTCAGGATTCCAAGGATAAGTTTTTGGGTCCTTGCCAAAGAAATCGGATTTATAACCGCTTACAGTTAATGGCTTTGGATAGCCAATTGCATTAAGAACCATATCAAGTGAATAGCAGCCAATGTCACCCATTGCACCGATTCCCGCTGTCTTGTCCTCAATAAATGTTGTGCCAAACGGTGTAGGAATTCCCCTTCTACGGCCGCCGCCTGTTTGAATATAGTAAATATCGCCAAGTACACCGGACTCAACAATTTCCTTAATCTTCTTCATATTTGGGTCCATTCTTGGCTGGAATCCAATAGAAAGAATTTTTCCGCTTTCCTTTTCAGCACGGCGCATTTCAACCGCTTCCTCAAGAGTTACGGACATAGGCTTTTCGCAAAGAACATTTACGCCCTTCTTAAGAGCATAAATTGTACACTCTGCGTGTGTTCTGTTATATGTGCAGATAGAAACTGCGTCAAGGTCTGTCTCTGCATCAAGAAGGTCCTTGTGTGATAGGTAGCATCTTGCGCCTGTAATTTCCCATTTTTCAGCAAACTTCTCAGCCTTACCGGGCACAAGGTCAGCAAGAGCAACAACCTCAACATCGCTCATTTCCTTGTATCTGTTTATGTGCGCATCTGCAATCCAACCTGTACCTATAATTGCAACCTTGAGCTTTTTCTCAGACTCAATCTTTTCCTTTTGCGGAGCATTTTTAAATTCGTTCATAATGCTCATACTATCTTTTTTAGCCATAATAAATCCTCCAATTAATGTTTTATAGCTAAAACTATTTTAACATTATTAAAATATAAATGTCAATACAAATAATGAAATTTAGTAAAACATACAAGGGTATAAAATCAGCCCTCGGCTGTGGACAGGTATCATCTTTGTTATGCTATCCTGCATACTACTGTCATTTGAAGATTTTTCAAGCTTTAAATTTTCACAAGGTTCATTATTTATTGTGCTTGCTTGCATTTGTTGGGGCTTTGAAAACAACTGCACACGCAAAATCTCCTCAAAGGACCCTTTACAAATAGTTCTTTTAAAGGGTATTTTTTCGGGGCTCGGCTCTATAATTATAGGCTTTTCCATTGGAGAGAGAATAACGGCTTTATGGGGTGTTTTTGCAGTCCTTGGCGTTGGCTTTGTTGCATATGGGTTAAGCATATTTTTCTACGTATATGCACAAAGGCTGCTTGGTGCGGCAAGAACAAGCGCATATTATGCTATTGCCCCGTTTATAGGCACAGCGCTTTCGCTTGTTATATTTTTACAAATACCCAATTATAACTATTTCATAGCTCTTTTTTTAATGGTTATAGGAGCTTGGCTCTGCTCAAGCGACAAGCCTATTTTTAAGCGCAATAAATCAAAACCGTAATTCTATTAAAATAATAAAAAAGCTGTCGTATGACAGCTTTTTGTTTAGCCTAAAATTGCAGCGGTAAATGCTATGCCAAGGATTGTAAAGAATGATGCTACGGGAATTGCAACAATAGAGCAAATATTTGCTGCCCTTGTAAATCCGTTTTCTTCCCCTGCCATCCTTATGTATTCTTTTCTGTTTGACCTTGAAACTACTATAAAAATTACACTGATTATTGAAAACACAAAAAAACAAAAGGAATGTAGCAGAATAATGATGTAAACAGTGAAACAACAGAGAACACCAAGGCTGTAATAGAGGGTCTTTTACTAACCTCTGTCCTTTGGCTTGGGCGCGCATATCTGTATCCTTCATTTTGAGGTGCATTACCCACCACCGCCTTGCCGCACTTTTCGCAAAAGGCAGAATCCTCAGTTAACTGATTACCGCAACTTGTACAATATGCCATTTTCAAAGCCTCCTAACTTGTTTTTGTAACTTCAATATAGCATATTTTGTCGGGAAAGTCAACATTTACACCTTTAACAAATTGTAAAAACCTCTTTTCTTACGCATAGATTTATGATATAATGATATAAATAATAATTGACAAGAGGTAAAAATGAAAATAACAAACGATATTAAATATATTGGCGTTAATGACCATAGAATTGATTTATTTGAGGGTCAATATGTTGTACCAAACGGAATGTCATACAACTCTTACTTAATTGTTGATGAAAAAATTGCTGTTATGGACACGGTTGATGCCTCCTTCACACACGAGTGGCTTGACAATTTACAGTCTGCTTTAGCAGGTCGCACTCCCGATTATCTTGTGGTACAGCATATGGAGCCTGACCACTCAGCAAATATTGTTAATTTCGTGCGCGCTTACCCGAAGGCAAAAATTGTTTCCTCTCAAAAGGCTTTTGCTATGATGAAGCAGTTTTTCGGCATTGATTTTAGTGACAAGCAAATTGTGGTAGGGGATATGGACACCCTTTCCTTAGGAAAGCACACCCTTACCTTTGTTACCGCCCCAATGGTACACTGGCCAGAGGTAATTGTAACATATGATTCTTACGACAAGGTTTTGTTTTCCGCTGACGGCTTTGGCAAGTTCGGCGCCCTTGACGTTGATGAGGACTGGGCTTGCGAGGCAAGAAGATACTACATTGGAATAGTTGGTAAATACGGTGTACAGGTGCAAAACCTTTTAAAGAAGGCAAGTGGCTTAGATATTCAGATTATTTGCCCATTGCACGGACCTGTTTTAGGCGAAAATCTGGAATACTATATTAATTTATACAACACTTGGTCAAGCTATCAGCCCGAGAGCGAGGGAATTGTTATTGCATATACCTCAGTTTATGGGAATACTAAAAAGGCGGTTATTCAGCTTGAAGAAAAGCTGCGTTCTAAGGGCTGCCCTAAGGTTGTAATGCATGACTTGGCAAGAACAGATATGGCGGAGGCGGTTGAGGATGCTTTCCGATATAATAAGCTGATTTTGGCAACAACTACCTATAATGCGGAAATTTTTCCGTTTATGAGAGAGTTTATTAACCACTTAACCGAGAGAAACTACCAAAACAGAACAGTTGCTTTAATTGAAAACGGCAGCTGGGCGCCAATGGCGTGCAGGGTTATGAGGGGCTTGCTTGAAAAGTGCAAAAATATCAGCTTTACAGACACGTCTGTCAAGATTTTGTCCGCCTTGAATGAAGAAAGCGCCGCCCAGCTTGAAGCCTTGAGTGATGAATTGTGCCGTGAATATCTTGCACAGCAGGATACCACCGCCAACAAAAATGACCTGTCCGCCCTTTTCAATATCGGTTACGGACTTTATGTTGTAACATCAAATGACGGAAAGAAGGACAACGGCTTAATTGTTAACACTGTTACACAGGTAACAAGCTCACCAAACAAAATTGCGGTGGCTATTTGCAAGGAAAATTATTCACACCACGTAATCAAGCAGACGGGTATAATGAATATTAACTGTCTTACAACAGATGCGCCATTTAAGGTTTTTGAGTCATTTGGCTTCAGAAGTGGTCGAAATGTCAACAAATTTGCTGACTGTCAGCCCCTTCGCTCCGACAACGGGCTTGTTTTCTTGCCAAGATATATTAACTCCTTTATGTCCTTAAAGGTGGAGCAGTATGTTGACCTTGATACACACGGCTTGTTCATTTGCTCCGTTACTGAGGCAAGGGTTTTGTCCGACAAGGAAACAATGACCTACACCTATTATCATGAAAATGTTAAGCCAAAGCCCGAATTGGAGGGCAAAAAAGGATACGTTTGTAAAATTTGCGGCTATGTTTACGAGGGTGAGGAATTAGATGAAAATATTGTTTGCCCGCTTTGTAAGCACGGATATGCTGATTTTGAAAAAATACAATAAGGAAAGTGAGGATTTTATTATGAAAAAGTACGTATGTGAGGTTTGCGGTTGGGTTTATGACGAGGAGCTTGGCTTGCCTGAAAAGGGAATTGCCCCCGGCACTAAGTTTGAGGACCTTCCCGAGGATTTTGAGTGTGTCCTTTGCGGGGTAGGCAAGGGAAGCTTTGTAGAAGAATAAGCCTTTAGCTGACCTTTTCTTTGAATTAACTAATTCAAAAAGGAAAAAATTTATCTCAATTCAGCTTTTTAATAGTTATGACTTATTCGTAAAAAAGATGCACTGAAAATTTCAGTGCATCTTTTTGTTTTATTTGCGGTTTTCCATATAATTTTTAATCATTAAGAGCCAGTCTGTCTGGATAAAATCCACGTCCTTGTCTATCAGCCATCCCCATCCTTCATCAGGATTGGTGTGAAGAGAATAGTCATCTGAGTGACCGCCGTTTATTATATCCTTTTCATTATAGATAATGGAGTTTGCCCAAACCAAAAGACCCTTATCGTGCATTTTTTTGATATATTCATCACTTATGCAATCATCTGTATCCTTGTCAAACAATACCTCAGTACCGATTAGGTTTATTCCCCTTTCAATAAGGCTTTGAGATATTTCATCCTTATGCCAAACAAGGGGTACAAACATAAAATCCGGGGCAAATTTAGCCACGTGCTCAAGGCTTTTTTCATCAATATTGGTTTTTACTATAACCTGCTTTTCAACTCCGCACTTGCGAATTACGCTTGAAATAAGCTCAATATCTGTCCAGAATTTATCAACATTTATGTAAGCCTTGTCCTTTAAAAGAAGCAAAACCTCCTCTAAGGTTGGTACCTTATAGCTTGTTGGTACACCGTCTTGGTTTAAAAGGCGGAGATTGTCTATTTCATCAGAGTTTAATTCCCATAAATACTTAGACCTTAAAAACTGCGGCTCCATCCCAGGATGGAAAACATAAAGCTTACCGTCCTTTGATTTGGAAACGTCAATTTCAACCACGTCTGCCCCTTGTGCAAGCGCTATTTTATAAGCGGCAATTGAGTTACAGGGTATGTTTGCACAGCATACCCCCCTGTGTGCTGCCAAAAAAGGTCTTTTCAATTCCTTACGATTTTCAAAAATGCTTTTATTAAAGTCCATATTGCACCTCTTTTTTAGTTTTATACTTTAATAATATCATATTGTCCTTGAAATTTAAACTATTTTTTCAAAAGTTTTTTCATATGATTGACTTTATTTTATTTTTTTGGTACAATTAATCAATAAACGAGGTATAAATATGAAAAAGAGAAAAATTGTTATAGGTGTTTGTTTTTTTGTACTCCTGGCGCTTACAATTGCCATACCCATAATTGATTATAACATGAAGGGTAAAATTACAAATGAAACAATTTTGAAGTCCTTTGTTTTATTGATTGGCGATTTTTTATTTTTAATACGAAACGTGGTTTCCTATTCAGCAGCGGACAAAAAAAGCTTCGCTATTTATGAAAGCGAATATGAGCATATTATTGGAAAGGCATTCAAGCAGCCTGAAAACAAAAGAGAAAGAACAAAGCTTTTAAAAGCCATCCATCTTTACAACCAGAACAAATTTAACAAATCAATTGAAAGGCTGGAGGCTCTTTTGCCAAAATGCCAGCTTAGCTCGGATAGATATGCAGTTTTATCCTTTATTGCTCTTTGCTATACAGATATGGGAGCATATAAGAAATCAATTGAATATTATGAAAAAATATTAAGCTATGATAATTCAAAAAGTGACGCATGGTCAAATCTCGGATACGTATACAAGAAAATCGGCGATTTTAATAATCAAACACAATGCTTTTTAAAGGCTATTGAGAATGACCCTAATAATGCCTATGCCAATAATAACTTAGCACAGGCTCTTTTTTCTGCCGGTTATTATGAAGATGCTATTCCGTATGCAGAAAAAGCACTTGAAATAAAAGCTGATTTGCATCCTGCATCAAGCTGTCTTGCTATGTGCTACTGTGCCTTGGGTGATGAGGAGCAATGTTCCCACTACTCAAAAATAGCAATATCAAACGGCTCTAACTCTTATGGACTTAATACAATTCTTTCTAATTTGAGAATAGCAAGAAACAATGAAATTAATAACGAGGATAATAACAATGAATAGAAGAATATTTTTATTAATTTTAGTCACCCTGTGTTTAATTTTTGGGCTTTGCTCCTGCTCCTGCTCAACGGATGAAGGCGAGCATAACCATAATCACAATACACAAAGCAGCGTACCAAGCAGTACATCAAACAGTACAAGACCGGATAACCAGAACCCTACCCCACCAAATACAGACATAAAGTGTGAGCATTATTGGTATAATGTTGAAATTGACAAAAATACATCATCAACAAGCTCTGTTTACTTAAAAGGCAGATGTTATCTATGTGGGGATGAGCTTTTGCGTGAAGCTATTACAACCGTATCATTAAGCGAATGGAAAAATGCGCTTTCAAGCGAAAATTTAAAGAGCTTTACTGTTTTTAACGGACATACGTATTCAAATTACGATGAAAAAAGCTCTTCAAGCTGGAAAATTGAGAACGATATTTTTACTGAAGACTATTTTATTAATTCAAACAAAAACAGCTCCTCTTATTTAACCGATAAATATAGCGGTTATTCCTTAATGTACAGTAAATTTACATACAATATGGAATCAAGAACTTATGTTTACACTATTGATGAAAGCAGCTCAATAGAGCTTGGCTTTGCAGACGGACAGTTAATATCCCATTCTTCAACCTCAAAAAATGGAGAAAATACTAAAAAAAGTGACACCCTGTATCTGAATCACAACAAAATTAATGTTTCAATTCCCGATTATTTCTTTGATATTTTTAATAAAATGATAGCTGAGGAAAACCTTACAAGCACAAGCCTTAGCTCAAACATGAGAAAGGACCTTGCCGAATTTTTAAAAACACTTACCTTTGACGGCTCCATAGAAATATCTTTTCTTGAAAACGGTGGACTGAGTGTCTATTTTTATTATGAAAATTCAAAAACAGACCCTATTTTTAATGAGCAATACAGCTCCATCACAATTGTTGGCAAGGATGAAAAAATTAAATCCATTACTATTGGAAATTATTCTCTTGTCTTTTAAGCTGAGTAACCCCACATTATGGGGTTACTTTTTTATTTTACCTAAAATATTAATATTTAATATTTTTGTTGACACATTTATATAAAAATGGTAAAATAAGATGAATAGCATTTTTTTAAAAGGAGCTTTTTATGAAGAAAATTTTATTTACCCTGTTGATTTGCATTTTTTCTTTTCTTTTAATTTTCTCATTTTCATCGTGTGAAAAGGAAAATGAAGAGTCTGAAAAGGAGCTTTGTCCTGACGGAGAGCATGAATTTCTTGCTTGGACCGTTGAAAAGGAGGCTCTTTGTAATGAAGAAGGCTTAAGGACACGTACCTGCGTTATTTGTAAGCTTTACACACAAAAGCAAAAAATCAAAGAGGACCCGACAAAGCACAACTACGTTGATAATGTTTGTACATACTGCGGTGACAGCAATGCACCTGAAAATGTAGAGTTTGTTTTAAGTGATGACAAATCATATTACATTCTTTATTCAATTGACGATACAAGCACTGTTGAATATACAATTCCGCCGAAGCATAAGGGTTTACCAATTAAGGTTATTGCTGCTGATGCCTTCAAGGAATGTGTAAATCTTGAAACTATTGTAATTCCTAACAGTATAACCACTATTGAAGAGGGAGCATTTAACGGCTGTTATTCCCTTAAAAAAATGACCATTCCTTTTGTTGGCAGAAGCAGGGGAGAGGAAAATGCTGTATTCGGTTATATTTTTGGAGAAAAGGATTATAAGGGCTCCGTTGGTATAACCCAATATCCAAACGGCACAGCCAAGGATTATTGGCTTCCTGCAAATCTTGTTGATATTACAATTACTGACGGTTATCTTTATGAGGGTTGCTTCGAAAACTGTACAAAGCTCAGAAGAGTAAGCTACGAGGGTGAGGGCGATACTGTTGAGGATAAGGCTTTTAATGGCTGCTATTCCTTAACAACAATTACCTTGCTTGAGTCTGTTAAAAAATACGGTGACAAATCTTTCCAAAACTGCTCCGCCCTTGACACATTTAATTTAGACGGAATTGAGGAGATTGGAGATTATTGCTTTGCAGGCTGTAATATCGCTTATCTTAGCACACCGTCATCCCTTTCCCACGTTGGTAAGGCTGCCTTTGCACAGTGTGCAAATCTTAAAACTGTATTTATTTCTTCCAATTTAAGAACTCTTTCAAAGCAAATGTTCCAGGATTGTATTTCCCTTGAAACTGTTGAATTTGAAAATAAGGTTAAATCTATCGGAGAGGCAAGCTTCTCCGGCTGTACAGCACTTACTGAGGTTATAATGCCTTCTACCATTGAAGAAATCAGCGATATGGCATTTAAGGACTGTTCCGCACTTACAACAATTACTATTCCGGCAAATGTTAAAACTCTTGGTGACGGTGCATTCCAAGGATGCAGTGTCCTTAAAAATGTAACTATTGAAAACGGTATTGAAAGCTTTGGTAAATACGCATTTTCATCCTGCACAGGACTTGAAGAAATTACATTGCCCGCATCACTTAAGGAGCTTGGCGAAAATACATTCTTGGAGTGTTCTTCACTTAAGAAAATTTTGATAGCTCAAGGAAACCCGCATTTTTCCCAGGTTGACGGTAATATTTATACTGTTGCAAAGGATAAGCTCCTTCTTTATTCACCTGGTAATGACCAGGAATCCTTTGTTATTCCTTCAAGCGTAAGATATATTGATTCAGGTGCTTTTGAATATGCAATCAAGCTTAAAGAGGTTGTTTTCCCATCCTCTATTGTGGAAATTCCCGAATATTTGTTCTATCAAAACTCAACCATTAAATCTATTGTAATTCAAGACGGTACAAAGAAAATCGGTCAAAGTGCCTTTGAGGGTTGTACTGCCCTTCAATCCGTTACAATTAAAAATGCCCAATCTATTGAAAAAAGTGCATTTGCACATTGTGATGCACTTAAAACCGTAGTAATTGAAAATGTTACAAATATTAAAGCCAGCGCATTTTATAAGTGTCCTTCCATTGAATCTGTTTCCTTCTCAAATGTAGAGGTTATAGGAGTTGGCGCATTTGCACAGTGCGCAGGTCTTAAGACTATTGATTTTGTAAGCGGCTCTATTGAGGTTCAAAATGATGCATTTTCCGAATGCTCAAGCCTTGAAACATTGACAATTAAGTGTGTAAAGAGCCTTGGTGAATTTGCATTCAGTGACTGTAGAAAATTAAAAGAGGTTAATATCCACGCTGATCTTACATCTATTGGTGATGTTTGCTTCAAAAACTGTTCATCTCTTTCTAAAATCTACATTCCTTCCTCTATTACATCTCTTAACGGTTCAATTTTTGAGGGATGTTATTCCCTTGAATCCTTTGATTTATCGGATGCAAGCACATCATTCAAGATTTATAACGGCCATATAGTTGACCCAAGCAGAAAACACATTATTGTTTTTGCCCCCGGTCAGATTAAAGAGGAAACAACTATTCCAAGCGGAGTTGAATCTGTCGGAATATATACATTCAGAAACGCGCTACATATGAAAAAGGTTAATTTCCCATCTTCATTAAAGGTTATTGGTGATGAGGCATTTTATAACACAGGTCTTACCGAAATTGACTTAAACTATGTTGAAGTAATTGGAGAATTTGCATTTGGTAAATGCTTGAACTTAAAAGAGGTTAAGCTTACAAAGAATGTAGTTGAGGTAAAGGACTGTGCATTCCAAGACTGTATTTCACTTAAAAAATTCTACATAAGAGATTCTCTTGCAACAATGGGTCTTGGTATTTTCCAAATTACCGACACACTTAAAGAAGAATTAAAGATTGAAGAAGTTCCTGAGCTTGATGTTTTCATTGAATTCAAATCTATTCCTGAAGGATGGAGTGAAAGCTGGAAGGCAGGAAGAGAAATAACAGTTGTTATGAACCATTCTAAATTTTAATTACAAAAAAGCTGCTTTTTAGCAGCTTTTTTTGTTAAATAAATGTAAATTGTTTTAAACACAACAGTTGATAAATATATACTTATTTAATATTTCTATATATTAATGAAGAAAATATTTGTTTTTTATTGACAGTTTTCCACACCTATGTTATAATATTATATGTATAACTATAATTCATAGTATTTTCGCGCACGTGCGTGCGTATGCGTTACAAATTATAATTTAACTGTTAATCTTATTTATATAGAAAGGAGCTTTTTATGGATTCCAAGGAAATTGAATATGAAAATATAAAATCTATGATTTTGGAAATTTTATTGGAAAGCACCTCCTCCTCTGCTGTTAACCTTTGGTTCAGCGATATTAAGCTTATTTTAATTGATGATAATGAGGCTGTTTTTGTTACAACCTCCGATTTAAAGAAAAAGGTTATTTCACAGCGCTTTTCCGACCAGCTTAAATCAGTTCTTAGTCAGATAATAGGCTTTGAACCTAATATAACCATTATGTCAAGCGAAAACGGTGAGGGTGAAATTTCAAAAGCTACCAATAGCCAAAGCGTAGTTGACAATCAAATACAAAAGCCGCAGATTATTTCAACCGTTCACGGCTATAAGCCTGAATATACATTTGATAACTTTGTTGTGGGCAGTTCAAACAACTATGCTGCTGCATTTGCAAAGCAGGTTGCAAGTAAGGATTACAGCGGAGCATATTTAAGCAAGGATGATAACCCCTTCTTTATTTACGGTCCGTCCGGTGTTGGTAAATCACATTTGCTTTATGCAATTTCAAATAAAATTTTAGAGAATTATCCTTCGGCTAAAATCAAATATATTACAGGTGAAGAATTTAATAACCAGATTCTTGATGCTATTAATATTAATAAAAATACTCCCGCCTTCAGAGAAAAATACAGAACAGTTGATGTTTTGTTAATTGACGATATTCACTTTATTGCAGGCAAGCCCACAGTTCAGGAGGAATTCTTTAATACATTTAATGCCCTATATAATTCGGGCAAGCAAATTATCTTAACCTCAGACCGTCCCCCAAATGAAATGAAGCAGCTTGAGGACAGGCTAAGAACAAGATTTATGTCAGGTCTTATTACAGATATTCAGCTACCTGACTTTGATTTAAGATGCGCTATTATAAATCAAAAGGCCACACAAAACGGTCTTAATATTTCATACGATGTTATCAGCTTCTTGGCTGAGAATGTAAAATCCTCTATCCGTCAGCTTGAGGGTGTTGTTAAAAAGCTCGGTGCTATTCAGCTTCTTGAGGGTGGAGATATTACTCTTGACAGGGTTAAAAATTCAATTAAGGAATTTATCCATGTTAAAGAGAGTGATACAAAGAGAATGGATGATATTATAATGGCGGTTTCCAAAAAATACGGTGTTTCAAGGGATGATATTTTATCGGACAAGCGTAATGCGGAAATTATGCTGCCCCGCCATATTTGTGTTTACCTTGCAAGGACCTGTACCAACCTTTCACAGGCACAGATAGGTAAATCTATTAACAGGGACAGAACAACTGTTATTTCAAGCGAAAACAAGGTTAAAAGCTTAATGGAATCCGACCACGATTTTGCCCTCGATATTAACGAGCTGGTAAGGCAAATTAAAAATTGATTTTTAATTTGTCAACTCTATTTACCAAAGGCTATTTATATTGCTTTGCAGTTATATTGTTTAACAGTTATATTTTACTTTTCCAAGTTAAAATTAAAAGGCTAATAAAATATAACTACAAGAAAAGAGCGTAATATAACTTTTGCAAAGTAAAAATAAAACTCTGCTTTGGCAGAATACAACTTATTTTTTCCACACCTTTCAACAATTGTCAACAATTGGGACAAGCCCTTTGTTTTCAAGGCTTCTTTATTAGTTTTCCACTAAAAATTTTCCACTGTTGAATAAATGTGGAATAAATTTTGAATTTTAAAGATTTCAAATTTTAATTATGAATTTTAATTTTCCACAATTATTAACATATTAAATGTGGAAATCTTTGGTACTTAAACCACTGTAAAATATGGAAGCTTCAAGGTTTTGTCGGTTTTAAACGCCCCCTACTGCTTCTACTATAAATAAGGTATTATTTAATTATATAAAGAATAAATAAGAAAGACGTTTAAACCGTTAAATTTTCACTATTTACTAAATACGAACAAAGAAAAGAGGATTATTATGATTGCCATTTTTGAAAAAGAGATTTTATTAAATGCTCTTATTCCTGCAATGTACACCGTTTCAGGTAAAAATACAATGCCTTCAATTGAGGGTGTACATCTTAACTGTACTGAGGACAATAAATGTATTATTCAATCCTACGATTTAGAAAAGGGTATGAGAACCTCTATTGATTGTGAGGTTGAAAAGGAGGGCTCTTGCATTATTAATGCACAGAAGCTTCTTCAAATTGTAAAAACAATGCCATCAGGTCCAATTAAGATAAGTGTAGATTCCTCTTATAAGACAGTTATTGAATCCGGTCTTTCTCACTTTGATATTAAATGCTTACCCGGAACAGAGTTTCCTGTTTTGCCGGAGCTTAACGGTGACCGTGGATTTACCTTTCCGCAGCATCTTTTCAGAAAATATATAAACAAGGTTCTATTTGCAATCGGTCAAAATGATACCCGTCCTGTTTTCAACGGTGCTTACTTTGAAATTAATGAGGAAAAAATTGTGGTTGTTTCCTGTGACGGTAACAGGCTTGCTTACCTTGAAAACGATATGTCAATCGAAAACAAGAATATTGACGGTACAAGGCTTAATTTGAGATTTATTATTCCCGGTAAAACCTTGGTTGAGGTTTTGAAGCTTGTTAAGGACAGTGAAGAGGAAATGGAAATCCGCTTAACAAGAAAATATGTAATTTTTATGCTTGGCAAATTTACTCTTTTTTCAAAGACCATTGATTCTGAATATATAGATTATACAAGAATTTTGCCAAAGACACATAATCTTGAGATTTCCTTGAAGGCTGAGGATTTAAGGGGTGCCCTTGAAAGGTCCTCACTTATTATTGAGGATAGGCTTGCAGGCAGCATCCGTTCTTACGTTAAGTTTACTATTGATGAAGCATTAAGCGTTTCAACACAAAGTGCAAACGGTAACGTTTATGATGAAATTGATATTAATAAAATAAGCGGTGATTCTATAACAATCGGCTTTAACTGTAAATTCTTGCTTGATGCACTTAAGGCTTGTGATGACGGTGAAATGAAGCTTTCCTTCAACAATCCTTTAATGGGTGTTTTAATTGAGCCAAAGGATAGTGATGACGGTAGATACAAATATTTTGTAATGCCTATCAGAATGAATAACTGATGATTTGTAAAAGTGTTGAATTTATAAATTTCCGTAATATAGAAAATGAAAAAATAGAGTTTACAGAGGGTATAAATGTAATTCACGGTGAAAACGCCCAAGGTAAAACAAATATTTTAGAGGGTATTTACATTTTTGCAAGGGGAAAGAGCTTTCGCGCCTTTAAGGACAGGGAGCTTATAAGGTTTGGTAGTGACGGCGCAATTGTTAAGCTTGATTATGAAAAAAAAGATGGGGTTAGCAATTTAGGTGTTGAAATTTCAAAAAGCAGTGTAAAGAAATTTTATAAGAATAAAATTAAAGCAAACAAAACCTCTGATATAATCGGAGATTTCAGGGCTGTATTATTCTGTCCCTCACATTTAGGTATTATTAAGGATTCCCCGTCTGTAAGGCGCAGGTTTTTGGATGTGGCAATTTCTCAGCTAAGACCTATTTATATTAAAATGCTTGCTAAGTATAACAGTGTAATGGAGCAGAGAAATGCTATTTTAAAAATGGAACCTTCTCAAAGGCAACAGTATGAGGGGATTATAAATGATTATTCCGATGAATTAGCATCACTTTGTGCTGATATTGCGGGAATGAGAATTGATTATATAAAAAAGCTGGACCTTTGGGTTAAGATATTCTTTGATGAAATGATGAAGGGAAAGGAAACCCCAAAAATCACTTATGAATCAAACGCAAAGGAAAATGACCTTGAGTCAAGAGAAAGCTTGAAAAACAAATATTCTGCGCTTTTAAAGGACAATTTGGAAAAGGAATATAAATACGGTGCTACCCTTTACGGTATTCATAAGGATGATTTAAAGATTGAAATAAACGGAAGGGATGCAAGGTTTTATTCCTCCCAGGGTCAAAGCAGAAGCCTTGCCCTTGCTATGAAAATGGCGGAGGGAGAGATAAGCCGTGAATATACCGGGGAATATCCTGTATTTTTGTTTGATGATGTTTTGTCTGAGCTTGATGAAAACAGGCGCAAATATATTCTTTCAAAAATAGAAAAAAGACAGGTTATTATAACCTCCTGTGAGCCATTTGATTTCAATGAAATTGAAAAGACCAATTTTATTGAAATTAAAGACGGTAGAAGGGAAGAAATAAAAATTGATAAGGATTTTACGTCCTTTGAAGATGAAGAGGATTCTTTGAAAGAGGTATCCTTTGAAAACGAAGAGGTTTCTTTAAACGAAGAAATCTTTGAAGATGAAGAAGATAATTATTTAAAAGAAGATTTGCAAGAAGCAGAAGAGGAATAAAATGTATATTCATATTGGTGAAAATAAGGTTTTAAGGAAAAGAGATATTGCTTTTATTTTTGACCTTGATTCCTCAACTGTTTCGGTTCATACAAGAAATTTTTTAAATAAGGCGCAAAGGGAAAACAGGGTTATAACTCTTGGGTATGATTTGCCAAAATCCTTTGTTGTAACAAGAGATAACACTGTTTATTTGTCGCCATTTAATACAAGCACTATAAAAGGATTTTATTAAAATTGATTTTAAGACAAGCTTGCTTTTGCAGGTCCTGCAGTTGTAAAAATACAACTAAATAAAGAAGGAGAAAAAAAGAATGGAAAACTTGGAAAACAGAGTTGAAAAAGAATACGGCGACGAGCAAATTCAGGTGCTTGAAGGTCTTGAAGCTGTAAGAAAGCGCCCTGGTATGTACATTGGTACAACTTCAATAAGGGGACTTCACCATCTTGTATATGAGATTGTGGATAACTCTATTGATGAGGCAATGGCGGGTCATTGCGATACAATTGAGGTTACTCTAAATAAGGACGGTTCAGTTTCCATTCAGGATAACGGGCGCGGCGTTCCTGCGGGAATTAACGCAAAAACGGGAACTCCTACCTTGGAGGTTGTATTTACCGTTCTTCACGCCGGCGGTAAATTCGGCGGTGGCGGATATAAAATTTCAGGAGGACTTCACGGTGTTGGTGCCTCTGTTGTTAATGCCTTGTCCGAGTGGATGGAGGTAGAAAACTGCCACGATGGAAAAATGTACACTGAAAGATTTGAAAAGGGCGGTATTGCACGTCCATTTGCCTGTGTTGGTGATGCACCTGCGGGCAAGCAGGGTCTTTTTGTACGCTTTAAGCCGGACGCTTCTATTTTTGAAGAGGTTGTTTTTGATTATGAAACTCTTTTAACCCGTTTAAGAGAGCAAACCTTCTTAAATGCGGGTGTTAGAATTATATTCCGTGATGAGAGAGAGGACGAGGTTAAAGAGGCTGACCTTTGTCACGAGGGCGGTATTAAGCAATTTGTTGAATATATTAACGGTAATAAGCACGCTAATATGATTCATGATGATATTATTTACATGAAGGCTGAAAAGGGTGACATTACTGCTGAGGTTGCAATGCAGTATAATGATACCTATACAGAGGCAATTGTAACCTTTGCCAACAATATGTCCACAATTGACGGTGGTACACACGAAATCGGCTTTAAAAATGCTCTTACAAAGGTTACAAACAGCTATGCAAGAAAATTGGGATTTTTAAAGGATAGCGATTCTAACTTAAAGAGTGAGGATGCACGTGAGGGCTTGACGGCTGTTGTATCAGTTAAGCTTCCCGATGCGCAGTTTGAAAGCCAGACAAAAGCAAAGCTCGGTAACTCTGAGGTAAGAACAATAGTTGACGCTATTGTTGTAGAAAAACTGTCTGAATTTTATGAAGAAAATCCCGATATTGCCAAGGCAATTATAGATAAGGCTTGTGAGGCTTCAAGAGTTCGTGAGGCTGCAAGAAAGGCAAGAGAATTGGCACGCCGTAAGGGTGTTTTTGGAGGATCATCATTGCCCTCTAAGCTTGCTGACTGTCAGGACAGACGTATGGAATATACTGAGCTTTATCTCGTAGAGGGAGATTCTGCGGGAGGCTCTGCAAAGGACGGACGTGATAGCCGCTTCCAGGCTATTTTGCCACTTCGCGGTAAGGTGTTGAATGTAGAAAAGTCAAGACGTGATAAGGTTTACGGAAATGAGTCACTTATTCCTATTATTCAGGCTCTAGGATGCGGAATCGGTGAAGAATTTAATATTGAAAAATTAAGATACGGCAAAATTATAATTATGGCGGATGCTGACGTTGACGGTTCCCATATTCAGGTTCTTCTTTTAACCTTCTTCTTTAGACATATGAGGGAGCTTATTGAGCAGGGTCACATTTATCTTGCAAAGCCACCGCTTTATAAGATTACAAAGGGTAAGACAGAAAGATATGCTTACTCTGATGAGGAAAGAGACGCCATTTTTGAAGAAATCGGCGGCGGCCAGGCAGAAAGATATAAGGGTCTTGGTGAAATGGATAAGGAACAGCTTTGGGAAACAACAATGGACCCAAATAACCGTACTCTTATCAAGGTTGAAATTGCAGACGCTATGAAGTGTGATGAAATCTTTTCACTGCTTATGGGTGACAAGGTTGACCCACGCCGTGAATTTATAGAAAGAAATGCTAAATTCGTTAAGAATTTGGATATATAAGGGGGGTGTCAGTTAAATGAGCAAGGAATTACAGCATGATAATTTGGATTATGAAAATATAGAACAGATGATAGTTGGCAGGACCATTGAGTCAAGAGTGCCGGAAGCATTCCTTGAATATTCAATGAGTGTTATTGTAAGCCGTGCATTGCCTGACATCCGTGACGGTATGAAGCCGGGTCAAAGACGTGTTATGTACGCTATGTACGAGGACCATTTGACATCTGACAAGCCATTCAGAAAATCAGCTACCACAGTCGGTAACGTGCTTGGTAGATACCATCCGCACGGTGACCAATCCGTTTACGGAACTATGGTTAGAATGGCACAGCCCTTCTCACTCCGTTACCCGTTGGTTGACGGACACGGTAACTTCGGTAACGTTGACGGTGACGGTGCTGCTGCGTACCGTTATACAGAGGCGAGAATGTCCAAGCTTGCAAACGAGCTTATGGGCGATATTGAAAAGGACGTAGTTGACTTTACACCTAACTTTGATAACTCAAGAAAAGAGCCAACAGTATTACCCTCACGTTTTCCTAACTTTTTGGTAAACGGTAGCGTTGGTATTGCCGTTGGTATGGCAACAAACGTTCCCCCACATAACTTAGGTGAGGTTATTGACGGTACAATTTATTTAATGGAAAACCCTGAGTGTGAGGTTGAGTCCTTAATGGAATACATTAAGGGCCCTGACTTCCCAACCTATGCCACAATTTATGGTAGAAAGGGTATTATAGATGCCTATACAACAGGTAAGGGCAGAATTAAGGTGCGCTCCAAGGCAAATATTGAGGAGGACCACCACAGAATTGTAGTAACCGAAATTCCTTATATGGTTAACCGCCAGATGCTTATTGACTCTATGGCTAACCTTGTTAAGGACAAGAGAATTGAGGGTATTACCGATATTCGTAACGAGAGTGGCCGTGCAGGCATGAGAATTGTTATTGAATATAAGAGAGATGCCAACCCACACATTATTTTAAATCAGCTTTACAAGAATACTCAGCTTGAGGATACCTGTGCTGTAAATATGCTTGCTCTTGTTAAGGGCGAGCCAAAGACACTTGGCTTAAAGGATGTTCTTTTCAATTACATTGAATTCCAGGAGGATGTAATCAGAAGAAGAACTAAGTTTGACCTTGCAAAGGCAGAGGCAGAGGCACATATTTACGAGGGCTATAAGATAGCTATTGACAATATTGATGAGGTTATTTCTATAATCAGAGGCTCTGAAAGCACACCTGTTGCTAAGGAAAACTTAATTGCAAGGTTTGCTCTTTCCGAGGCGCAGGCGCAGGCTATTGTTGAAATGACCTTGGGCCGTCTTTCCGGTCTTGAAAGACAAAAGGTTGAGGACAGGCTCTCCAAGCTCTTTGCTTTAATTAAGGAGCTTAAGGAAATATTGGCTGATGAAAACAAGATAAAGGAAATCATTAAGGAAGAGCTTCTTGAAATAAAGAGAAAATATGCTGACGAGCGTAGAACAGAAATTGTTGACAGTGATGATGACATTGATATTGAGGACTTGATTGAGCGCCACGAGTGTGTAATTACACTTACAAACTCAGGCTACATTAAGCGCTTGCCTGCTGATACATATTCTGCACAAAGGCGCGGTGGCAAGGGTCTTATTGCTATGCAAACAAAGGAAGAGGACTTTATTGAAAGGGTGCTTGTTGCTAACTCACACTCACATCTTCTTATGTTTACAGACAACGGTAAGATTTTTGTGCGTAAGGTATATAGAATTCCTGAGGCTTCAAGAACAGCAAAGGGCTCTAACCTTATTAACATTATAGAAATCGAAAAGGGCGAAAAGGTAACTGCTATGATTGCCCTTGATGAATTCCGTGACGGTGAATACTTAACAATGGTAACAGAGAACGGTGTTATTAAGCGTACCTCTGTTATGGAATATGAATACCAGCGTAAGGGCGGTAAGATTGCTATTAATCTTGACGAGGGCGATAAGCTTATATTCGTTGGTCACACAACAGGTGAAAACCACGTTCTTATCGGTACAAAGCTTGGTTATGCAGCCCGCTTCCACGAGGGTAAGGTTAATGTTGTTAGCCGTACCGCACGCGGTGTTCGCGGTATTGATTTGCGTGAAGGTGATAAGGTTTGCGGTGTTGTAATAGTTGACACAAGCAAGAAGCTGTTGACTATTACCGAAAACGGCTTTGGTAAGAAGAGTGAGTTTAGCGAGTTTGAGCCGAGAAACCGCGGTATTATGGGTGTTATTATTCATAATATTACAGATAAGACAGGAAACCTGGCAGGTGTTGCCTGTGTTGATGATAACAATGACGTTATGGTTATTACCAACGAGGGTACAATTATAAGAACAGCGACTGAGGATATTCCAACATACAAGAGATCCACATCAGGCGTTAAGGTAATGCGCCTTGATGACGGTGCAATAGTTGCCAACATTACAATTGCCGATAAGGAAGAAGAGGCAGAGGAGATAGCAGAGGGTGAAAATGAGGTTGAAGTAACCGAAGGCACTACTGTAAATGATGCTCCTTCCGCTGAAGCACCAAGTGCAGAGGAAAATAATTAATTATGGCAAAAAAGGTTTTTAAAGCGACAATTTCCTTCATACTGATAGCCATTATGGCTATTGGTATGGTAGGATGTGAAAAGCCGTCAGATGAAGAGGCTGTTTCCTTGGTTAAGGATTTGGTTTCCCGCTCCTATGAGCTTAACGTAATTTATTACGGTGAGGGACTTAAATACAAGGATTCCGGCAATCCTAATGATATATACATGGTTGTTTTTGAGCAGGAAAAGTACATTTTGAAAAGCCAGCTTACAAAGGCTACAAGAGAGGTTTTTTCCGAAAGCTTTGCCACATCAATTATTGATATGTCATTTAACGGAATTCAAAGCAGCATTAACCAAAACTCAGTTCAACCAAGATATATGACACAAATTGATGATGATTTGCTTTTTGTAAACAGGACATATGAGCCTGTTGTTGACAAAATAGCAGAATATAACTACGATACAATTGAAATTTTAAAAATTTCAAGGAGATTTATCGAGGCGGAAATAAAAACCACTACAGGTGAGCTTGTTACTGTTATTCTCATAAAAGAGGATAATGGATGGCGCCTTGATAGCGGTACATATTAAAATGTAAGGCTTACACGGTAAGCATATAAGTTGTGGCGGGGTTGCCGTTTAACAACAGAAAAGGAGAAAATAATGGCGAAAAAAACTACTAAGGCTGTAAAGGCAGCGCCGATTGAGTCCGCAGAGGAGAAGAAAAAGGCGCTGGAAACAGCCTTAAGTCAAATAAAAAAGGATTGCGGAGAAGAATCAATAAGAAGGCTTGGCGATGCGGCTGACTTGCAAATAAGCGCAGTTTCCACAGGTTCATTAAACCTTGATTTAGCTCTTGGAGTTGGCGGTCTTCCTCGCGGTAGAATTGTTGAAATTTACGGTCCTGAGTCTTCGGGTAAAACAACTGTTGCCCTTCACTCCGTTGCGGAGGCACAGAAATTGGGCGGTACCGCTGCATTTATTGATGCGGAGCATGCCCTTGACCCTGTTTATGCAAAGGCTATCGGTGTTAATATTGATGAGCTGCTTGTTTCTCAGCCGGACAGCGGTGAGCAGGCACTTGAAATTACAGAAAAGCTTGTAAACTCGGGTGCGGTTGATATTATCGTAATTGACTCTGTTGCTGCTCTTGTTCCAAGACAGGAAATTGAGGGCTCAATGGGGGACTCCCATATGGGCTTACAGGCAAGGCTTATGTCACAGGCGCTTCGTAAGCTCTCAGGCGCTATTGCAAAAACAAACTGTATTGTTATTTTTATCAACCAGCTTCGCGAAAAGCTTAATGTTATGTACGGTAACCCTGAAACAACAACAGGTGGTCGCGCCCTTAAGTTCTATGCTTCTGTCAGAATTGAGGTAAGAAAGGCTGATACCTTGAAAAACGGAACAGAAGCTTACGGTAACCACGTTAAGTGTAAGGTTGTTAAAAACAAGGTGGCTCCTCCATTCAAGACCGCAGAATTTGATATTCTTTACGGTACGGGTATTTCCAAGGCCTCTGAAATTATGGATGTTGCTATTGAGCTTGGCATTGTTGAAAAGAGTGGCTCTTGGTTCTCTTATAACGGGCAAAAGGTAGCACAGGGTAAGGATAATACAAGAAAGTATTTTGAGGATAACCCTGAGCTTATGGCTGAGCTTGAAGCAAAAATTTTATCACGAATAGCAAATGGAGAAACAGTAGAATCTGATGAGCTTAATTTCGACTCAGATGAATTCGATTTAGATGCGCTTAATTTAGATTAAAGAATTAAAAAATTATGGATAAAGAAATATATTACACAGTAGAGAAAATTAAAAAGACACCTGCAGGCAGGGTTTTCTGCATAAAATCAACAATGGGTACAAATTTTGAAATGCTTGTTTCCAATGAGCAATATGAGAGATTTGAAATTGATGAGGGTGAGATTATTGATGATAAGAGGTTTTTGGCTATCAGAGAGGAAATGCTCTTTGACAATGCACGCCGTGCAGCCTTTTCAATTCTTTCCTGTGGAGAAAACAATAAAAAATCTCTTATTATGAAGCTTCAAAGTAAGGGCTTTTCCTATGAGCTTTGCAAAAATATGGCACTGTATATGGAGCACAGGGGCTATATTGATGAGAAAAAGCAGATAGGTCTCCTTTGTGACGGTTATTTGAAGAAAAAATACGGAAAAATCAAGATAATTAATGAGCTTGTAACTAAGGGATATTTGCGTGAGGACGTTATGGAGTACGTTCAAAGGGAGCTTAGTAACGTTGATTTTGCAGAAAATTGCGCTTATATTATTGAAAATAAGTTTATGCCGTTGCCAAGCGTTTCATCTGACAACTTTAAAAAGATGATGGGTGCGCTTATGCGTTATGGCTACAATTTCGGCGAAATCAAGGGCGCTTTGTCTCTTGTAGTGGCGAGAGGTAACAAGGATGAGTAAAATTGGCTTTGTTTCCCTTGGATGCCCCAAAAATCTGCTTGATACTGAGGTTATGCTTGGTGAGCTTTCGGCGGCGGGCTATGAAATAACCCCCGAGGAGAGCGAGGCTGATATTATTGTTATCAACACCTGCGCTTTTATTGAAAGTGCAAAAAAGGAGTCCATTGACAATATTTTAGATATTTCCTGGCTTAAGGAAAACGGTAATTTGAAGGGAATTGTTGTAACGGGCTGCCTGAGTGAGCGATACAGGGATGAGATTTTAAATGAATTTCCCGAGGTTGACGCAGTGCTTGGCACAGGTAGCGTTCACAGTATAGTTAAGGCTGTTAAGAAAATTGAGGGTGGCAAAAGGTATTCAGAATATCTTGATAAAAACAAGGTGGAATTAGGTGGTGACAGGATTGTTACCACAGGGGATGCTTTTGCTTATCTTAAAATTTCCGAGGGATGTAACAATATTTGCACCTATTGCGCTATTCCTCATATAAGGGGAAAATTCCGCTCCCGCCCAATGGATGAGCTTGTTGAGGAAGCAAAGGAGCTTGTCAGCATGGGCATAAAGGAGCTTATTGTTATCGGTCAGGACACAACCGCATACGGTATAGACCTGTACGGTGAGTATAGACTCCACGAGCTTTTAAGGCGCTTGGCTGAGGAAACAGACGTTTGCTGGCTAAGAGTTCTTTATTGCTATCCCGATAAAATAACAGAGGAGCTTATAAACGAGTTTAAGACAAACGAAAAGCTTGTAAAGTACATAGATTTGCCTATTCAGCACATAAATTCAAGAATTTTGAAAAAAATGAATAGGAAGGGGGATGAAGCCCTTATTCGCTCTGTTATTAAAAAGCTGAGAGAAATTGACGGTATGTCAATCCGCTCCACAGCCATAGTTGGCTTCCCAACAGAAACAGAGGAAGAGTTTGTACAGCTTTGTGAGTTTGTTAAGGAAGCGAAATTTGACAATTTCGGTGCCTTCCCATATTCACGTGAGGAGGGTACAATTGCCTACGATTTTGACGGTCAGATTGATGAGCAGGTAAAGCAGGACAGATATGACATAATAATGCGAGAGCAATTAAGCGTTATAGAAGAAAGCTCTGAAAAGCATATCGGAAAGGTTGAAACAGTATTGTGTGAGGGCTTTGATGCCGTGTCCGAAACCTATTACGGCAGGACAAGCAAAAATGCCCCCGATATAGACGGAAAGGTGTTCTTTTTCTCAAATGTTAAACACAGGGTCGGTGATTTTGTGGAAGTGGAAATAATGGATACGCTTGATGACTACGACCTATCCGGAAAAGCCATATAAGCGGCGAATTTCTGTGTTCTTTTTATTCTCGCGACCTCGATGTACGCCAAGTACGCCATCGTCCACGACAATAAAAACGCCTTGAAATTCTTGCTTCTTCGACTTTTCATAGAAGCTTGAAGTAAGCTGCAATTATGTTATTTTTACTAAAAAGCGCGGGGACGTGTTTGTTTTAGGAGGATTTACAATGGAAGAGAAGGATATTTCTCAAGAAAAAAAGGAAGCAGCAGCTTCCGAAAAGAAAAAAATGAATTTGCCAAACAAGCTTACAATTTTAAGGGCACTATTGGTGCCTGTATTTATTGCGTGTATGATGTATATTCCCGATGCACTTGTTTGCGGTTTTGTTTCCGCACTTGTGTTTATGGTGACATCATTTACAGATATGCTTGATGGCAAAATTGCAAGAAAGTATAATCTTGTTACAAATTTCGGTAAGTTTATGGACCCACTTGCTGACAAGTTTATGGTATTCTGCGCTATGCTTATGATAGCTGTCAGGATAGATGCCTTAAGGGGCATTATGGTTTGGGCTTGCGCTATTGTATTTTTACGTGAGCTTGGCGTTACCTCCTTGCGTATGATTTGTGCGGGAACTGAGGCAGGCGTTGTTGCCGCTTCTTTCTTTGGCAAGGCAAAGACGGTTACACAGGTTTTGGCAATAGTTGTTATACTTATTGAGTTCGGACTCAATGAGGGCATGAGACTTGACACACTTTGGATTGCATCATATGTTCTTATTATCGCTATGATAATTATGACAATCGGTTCAGGTCTTGATTATCTTAAAACCTACGGGAAGTATATTAATCCAAATGAATAATAACAAAAATGCCACGATTTGTGGCTTTTTTGTTTTATTTGTGATAAAATATAGCTGAGGTGATTAATTATATGAAAAAACTGGTTTGCTTTATGCTGATTTTATTTTCGGTTTTAATTTTGGTTAGCTGCACAAATAAGGATATTGAGCTAAAGCTTGATGAGGAGCAGTCACAACAGGGACAGCTCTTTGGTGAGGTTGTTATAAAAACAGCCGATAACGAATGTGATTTGTTCTTTGGTGATGAAAGCGGAAATCTTTTGCAGGGCTACACAAAAATAGGCACAAGAGAAGCGGGAAAAAGCTATGTGCTAAACGGTCTGGTTATCCCGCCTGATGCAAAAAGTATTGTGGCGCAGGTGCAAAAGGACTCCTTTGTTTTCTGTTCAATCCCCGAAGAATATCTTTTATCAAAGGATGATGCCTTTGTTTTTGGCGCTTTGTCTGATATTCATTACAATAAATACAAAGCCACGGGAGATGATGATGCGGTAGAGGCGTTTGACAGGGCGCTTGATTATTTTGAAAATATAGGCGCGGATATGGTTGGCGTTACAGGTGATATTTCAAACAACGGTGAGGAAAGCGCGCTTGTGAAATTCAACGATGCCATAAAGGACCGCTCCTTCCCTGTGTTTACTGTTGTGGGAAACCACGATATTGACGCTTACGAGGACGGCACGTGGAAACAGCATATCAGCGATAACGTAAAGGGCTGTGAGTTTGCGGAAAACGGGGTTGATTTTATGTACGCGCCAAAGGAAATGAATGGGGACGTGTTTGTTTTTCTCAATCTTACGGACTGGAGCTATTCTGATAAATACACGCGTGTGGTTTACCCCGACCAGTTAAATTGGCTTAAGGAAATACTTGAAGCCCACAAGGAAAACCAGGTGTACATATTCTTCCACTTGTTCATGTGCGGTCCTGACGGAAAGTCCCACACAGGCGTTGGAAATATAATGAATCCCGGCGGATACACATACCCGTTGCCCTTTAAGTATGCAAATGCTGATGAAAGGGTGTTCCGCAAGATGATGAAGGAATACAAAAACGCGGTGTACCTAAGCGGACATTCACACTGGATGTTTGAAATGGAAAAATACGGTGAGCAGGCAAATTACTCCAACTTTGACGGGGAATTTTGCCATATGGTCCACGTGCCGAGCGTTACTGAGCCGCGCTGGATTGGTGAAAACGATACAGAGCGCACAGGTAGGAACGGTGAATGCTCCGAGGGATGGGTAATTTACGACTACGGGGACACTACTGTTTTAGTCC
Source organism: Oscillospiraceae bacterium (assembly GCA_015065005.1). Classification (GTDB taxonomy): domain Bacteria; phylum Bacillota; class Clostridia; order Oscillospirales; family CAG-272; genus RGIG2000. Next base: position 10,549 of record SVRE01000008.1, on the reverse strand, counting down.
CAATGGACTTTATAAGCGGTACATATTATACTGAGTATATGGAAATTATTTATAAATAAAAAACGTTAAAAAGCACCAAAGGGGAAATCTTTGGTGCTTTTTGTGAAATTTTGGTTAAGTGTATTGACATTTTTAATTTTGGTGATATAATTGTTTTAGCAGTCTTGAAGTAAGAGTGCTAAAAATGTAAAAAGAGGTAAGGAAAATGGAGAAAAAACAATTTAAAACAGAGAGCCAAAAGCTCCTTGACATGATGATAAACTCAATATATACACATAAGGAAATCTTTTTGCGCGAGATTATATCAAATGCAAGTGATGCAATAGACAAGCTATATTATCGCTCCTTGACAGATGACACTGTTACATTAAAGAGAAGCGATTATAAGATTGAAATCGAGATAAATAAGGACAAGGGTCAGCTTGTAATTCGTGATAACGGCTGCGGTATGACCAAGGAAGAGCTTGAAAACAATCTTGGTACAATTGCAAAAAGCGGCTCCTTTGACTTTAAAAAGGATAATAGCGAGCAAAAGGACGTTGACATCATAGGTCAGTTTGGCGTTGGCTTTTACTCATCCTTTATGGTGTGCAAAAGGGTAAGCGTGCTTAGCCGCGCTTACGGAAGTGACGTAGCTTACAGATGGGAAAGTGAGGGCGTTGAGGGCTACACAATTGAGGAGGCTGCCAAGGCTGAGTGCGGTACTGAAATTACCCTTACCTTAAAGGATGATGAGGGAGAGGAGAAGTACAGCGAGTATTTAAGCGAGTACAAAATCCGCTATTTAATTAAAAAGTATTCGGATTACATTACCTATCCGATAGTTATGGCTATGCCTGAGCAAAGGCTAAAGGAAGGCTCAGAGGATGAGTATGAAACCGTTTATGAAAAGCAGACCTTGAACAGCCAAAAGCCTCTTTGGAAAAAATCCCAGGATGAGGTTACCAAGGAGGAATATGACGGCTTTTATAAGGACAAATTCTTTGATTTTGAGTCCCCATTAAAGGTTATCAGCCAAAAATCCGAGGGACTTACCACCTTTGAAGCGCTTTTGTTTATCCCTGCACACGCACCCTTTGATTATTATACAAAGTCCTTTGAAAAGGGTTTGGAGCTATATTCCAGTGGGGTTATGATTACAGAAAAGTGCAAGGAGCTCTTGCCCGATTACTTCAGCTTTGTGCGCGGAGTTGTAGACAGTGCGGATTTAACCCTTAATATTTCAAGAGAGACCTTACAGCATGACAGACAGCTCAAGGTAATTGCCAAGGCGGTTGAAAAGAAAATTAAAAACGAGCTTTTGAAGATGCAAAAGGATGAAAGGGAAAATTACGAAAAGCTCTTTAATGCATTCGGCTCACAGCTTAAGTACGGAATGTATGAGGGCTATGGCGCTAACAAGGAAAACCTGAAGGATTTGATTATGTTCCACTCTTCAAAGGAAAAGAAGCTTGTTTCCTTTAAGGAATATATTGAAAATATGAAAGAAAACCAGGGCGCAATTTACTATGCTCCCGGTGAAACCGTTGATAAAATTTTGATGCTCCCACAGGTTGAGGCGGTAATGGAAAAGGGCTACGAAATCTTGCTTTTGACCGAGGACGTGGATGAATTTGCAATAAAAATGCTCCACGAATATGAGGGAAAAGAGTTTAAAAACGTATGTGCTGACGCCATTGACTTAACAAGCGAGGATGACAAGGCAGAGAAGGAAAAGGAAAACGAGAAAAACAAGGAGCTTCTTGACTTTATGAAGGAGTCAATCGGGGATGTTTTTGCAGTTAAGCTCACAAATGATTTGGGTAGCCACCCTGTTTCCTTAAGCACTGAGGGAGAAATGTCCATTGAAATGGAAAAGGTGCTATCCAAGATGCCGGGCGCTGACAAGTCGATGATGAAGGCGCAAACTGTCCTTGAAATCAATATGAACCACGAGATTTTGTCTAAATTAAAGCTACTCTTCATTAACGATAAGGAAAAGCTTGGCAAGTATGCAAAAATACTTTATGCACAGGCAAGGCTGATAAATGGGCTTGATATTGAAAATCCAAGCGAATACAGCCGTCTTGTTTGCGAATTGATGTAATTATGAACATTAAAGAATTGGAAAAGGAGCTTTTATCCTACGGGGTAGAAAATCCAAGGGAAGAAGCGCTTATAATAATCGAACACCTGTTCAACAAAAGCAGGGCAGCGCTTATGCTGGAGAAAGAAAGTGATTTTTCCTCACCCGAGCTTGATGCGCTCTTGGAGAAAAGACGTGAGCATATTCCTTTGCAATATATTTTTGGTAGTTGGGAATTTATGGGCAAGGAATTTTACGTTTCTCCCGATTGCTTAATACCAAGGCCCGACACCGAGATTTTGGTTGAAAAATCACTTGAAATCCTAAAAAATAGCGGGGACGTGGCTGAAAATGCGAAAGGCACAGCGCAAAACGCAGAATTGAAAAATAGCGGAAAACACGTGGAAGTGGCTGATTTGTGTACCGGTAGCGGTTGCATTGGATTATCGCTTCTTATGTACGGTGACGTAGGTTCAATGACCCTTATGGACATTTCCGAGGGTGCGCTTAATATGGCAATAAAAAATGCGCAAAGGCACAATTTGCAAAACAAGTGTCAGTTTATTTTAAGTGATATAACAAGGGATATGCCAAATAAGAAATTTGACATAATTGTGTCAAATCCGCCGTATATTCCGAGTAAAGATATTGAAGGCTTGTCCTGTGAGGTAAAAAAAGAGCCGTCCCTTGCATTGGACGGCGGAGAGGACGGGCTTGACATTATTCGTTTTTTAATAGGGGACGGTCTTTCCTATCTTAAGGAAAACGGCAAAATGTTAATTGAATTCGGCTATGACCAAGGGGATATAATGGATACCCTCTTGCGTGAAAAATGCGACACAGGGTCCATAAAAAGCTATGAAATTCTATACGATTACGGTAAAAACCCGCGTGTTGCGGTAATTTATGTGTAGTATTTCTTTTTGGGAATAAAAAAGCAGGCATCGCGTTTTTGCGATGCCTGAAATTTTTATTCGTTTTCCTCAGCGTCTTCTTCTACAAAGCTGATTTCGATTTCATCTTCCTTTTCATCAGGGATATCAATATCAACAACGTCAACTGCTGCGGTAAGCTCATTTTCATCCTCGATATCATCCGGTAAAATTTCAACACTAAACTTCAGGTGCTTTTTCATAACCTTGTATAATGCTACGCTTGCGCCTGCAACAACTGCGCCTGTTGCAGCCAGTGCGAAAAGTGTACCTGCTGTGCTTTTCTTCATAAAATCAACTCCTTTTAATTACTTTGTATAAATAATATACCATATCTTTTTGAAAAATTCAATGCTGTAATAAAAAAATTTACAATAATTATATAAAATTTCGTTGAATTAATTTATAATATATGTTAAAATGGGTTAGCAAGAGAAGGGCTTTGATTTTTATTGATTTTATTCGACAAAAAGCCCATCTTGCCGATATAAAATTTATTTGGAGCTACAAATGTTAAATAAAAGAATTCTCGGGGTGGATTTTGGTGATGCAAGGACAGGCCTTGCACTGTCAGACATCAGCGGTTTTTTAGCAAGCGGAATAGGCACTATTAAATCTACCAGCTTTTTAAAAACGGCCGAGGAAGTGGTTAAAATTGCCAAGGAAAAGGATGTTTCCTTAATTGTTTTGGGTCACCCCATTAATATGAACGGCACCTTAGGTCCAAGGAGCGAAAAGGCGCAGGCATTTGCCAAGCACTTAAGAGAGCAAAGCGGGCTTGAGGTTGTGCTGTTTGACGAAAGGCTGTCAACAGCCAATGCACATACAATGCTGAACATTACTAATACAAGAGGGCAGAAAAGGAAGAATATTATTGATGAAATGTCTGCCTGCCTTATTTTACAAAGCTATCTTGATAGCAAGAGATAACTTTAACGGAGGAAAAATGGATAAAAATTTAGAGCTTAGCTGCCGCAGAAACCGCGTGGGCGGTCAGGCTGTTATTGAAGGCGTTATGATGAAAAACGGAGAAGAGGTCGCCTTAGCAGTCAGAAAAGAGGACGGCACTATTGAAATTGACAAGAGCAAGTTTATTGCTCTTAAAAGCAAGCATAAATGGATTAACATTCCTATTCTTCGCGGAATTGTTGGTTTTTTTGAGTCCTTACTTCTTTCCTTTAAAACCTTAAGCAAAGCAACAGATATGCTTGGCCTTGAGGAAGAGGAGGAAAAGGCAAAGGCGGAGAAAAAGGCTAAAAAGGAAGCAAAAAGAAAAGGGCAAAATGCAAAATCGGATGAAAATGCAGAATTGGAAAACAGTGAAAAACCGGCAGAAAAGTCCGAGGACGTGGCTGAAAAAGACAAAAAAGAGGATGAAAAGAAGGGTAGCGGAGCCACCACAGTTTTTGTAATGGCAATTTCCCTTGTTTTAGGTCTTGCACTTGCACTGTTCTTGTTCAGTGTGCTTCCTGCTTACGTTGCTACATTTGTTGGCAATTTGTTTGAGCTTGACGTAACAGGCGGGGCGAGATACCTGCTTGCAGGAATTGAGGGCATAGTTAAGGTGCTTATATTCATTATATACCTTGGCGCAGTTTCTTTAATGAAGGATATAAGGCGCACATTCCAATATCACGGCGCAGAGCATAAATCAATTGCGTGCTTTGAGTCGGGTATGGAGTTAACCCCCGAAAATGCAAAAAAATGTACACGCTACCACCCAAGATGTGGCACAAGCTTCATGTTTGTTATGATTCTTTTGGGAATTATTGTAGGTATGTTTATCCCTCAATGGGGAGATATGACCTGGTTAAGAGTTATAATTAAAATCGCAACATTGCCGCTTATTATGGGTATTGGTTATGAGTTTATTATGTTTGCCGGCAAGCATGAGAACTGGTTAACAAGGGCGCTTTCCGCACCCGGCTTGTGGATGCAGAGGATAACAACAAAAGAGCCCGATGAATACCAGCTTGCAATTGCAATTTGCGCGATTAAGGCATCAATGCCTGATGAATTTCCTGATTTTGACCCAAGCGAGTATCACATTACAAAAGAGGAAAACAAGGGTCACATTTGTTACATTGATGAAAAGAAAAAGGACAAAAAAGCCGAGGATGTGGCTGAATAAATTAAAAAGGGGCTTTACTAAAAGCCCCTTAAATTGTGAAAAGATAATCTTAAAAAGAAAAATCAGCGGACATCTCCGCTGATTTTTTATGTAATCAAATTAGATTTCCATTGTGTTAAGCAAGTCCTTAAGGTTCTTAAGCTCAACCTCAGTCAAAGTGATACCCTTGCCAAGCTTTTCGTGGTTTTCCTGCCATACGCGAATATCATAAACAGGTTCACGGTCATTCCAGCTTACAAGGTTAACTTCCTTAACCCAGCCGTTATTGCTTTCAGAAACTGTACCGAAATTCTTAACAATTTCAAAATTAAACTCTGCCATCGAATTATCCCTCCTGTTAGAAATTATCGAGCATAGCTCGTTATTGAGTACATTTTAACATATATTTTATAATATTTCAATATTATTTATATAAAAATATTACAAAATTTTAAAAATTTTATAAAAGTTTACAATTTCTTATTATAAATTGGGTTCTCTTGGGGAAGAAAAGCGCATACATACGCAAATATGTGTTGAATATATAATATAAATGTGATAAAATAAATGTATAGAAGCTTACAAGGGGGAATGATATGAGGCCGTTTACAAGATTTTTAAGAACACAGCTCAGCTTTTTCAAGGGCTTTATATCGAACTGCTCCTTGGAGACAGCCCGTAAAAATCAAGACAGGCTTGGAAAGCTTATGGCTTCCATACACAGGGGAGATATTACCTATGATGATTTTAAGATAGGTGAAATGGAAGCCTCCATAATAACCCCCGGGGACTTGGTTTCCAACGGAATTGTTTTGTATCTTCACGGTGGCGGCTATACCTGTGGAGACTTGGCTTATGCAAAGGGCTTTGCCACAATGCTCAGCGCTAAGTGCGGCATACGTGTTATGTGTGTTGCATACCGTTTGGCACCGGAGCATATTTTCCCGACTGCGCTTGATGATTGTCTTGACGCTTACGGATATTTGCTATCCCACGGTTATGCCCCCGAAAATATAATTTTATGCGGAGAGAGTGCGGGCGGCGGTCTTTGCTATTCCTTATGCTTAAGGTTGAAGGAAAAGGGCTGGGTAGTGCCTGCGGGAATTATTGCCATTTCCCCTTGGACGGATATGACAGCCTCCTCCCCATCCTACGAGGAGAACAAGGAAATTGACCCGTCAATGACCAAGGAAAGGCTAAAGTATTATTCGGATTTTTACCTTTACGGAAAGGATGAAAAATACCAAAAACGCACACACCCCGCCACAAATCCCGATTCAGAGGATGATTTTATCAAAAAATCAAACCCATATGTGTCTCCTGCTTTTGCAAGCCTTGATAAAATGCCGCCTTGCCTTGTTTTCGTTGGCGGAGATGAGGTTATGCTTGGGGATTCTATTTTGGTGCACGAGGGTGTTTTGGCAGGCGGAGGAAAGAGCGAGCTTGTAGTCACCCCAAATATGTGGCACGGCTACGTGCTGTATGGCTTAAAGGAAAACGAAGGAGATTTTGTAAAAATCCGCAAGTTTATTAAGGACAATGTGCCTCTTCAAAAAAAGCTGAAGTGGATGAGCCTTGATAATGCGGCAAAAATTTATCCTGCGTCAAGAAGGCGTGATTGGAGTAATGTATTCCGCCTCTCTGCCACTCTTGATGAAAAAATAGACAAGGAATTAATGCAGGTTGCCCTTGACGTTACGGTCAGAAGATTCCCGTCTATTGCCGTTAGAATTAAAACAGGCTTTTTCTGGTATTATCTTGAGGAAATACCAAAGGCACCCGACATTATGGATGAAAAGCCATACCCCTTGTCCAGAATGATATTTGATGACATAAGAAAATGCGCATTCAGAGTTATAGTTTACGAAAACAGGCTGGCGGTGGAGTTTTTCCACGCGTTGACTGACGGAAACGGCGGTATGGTTTTTTTGAAAACCTTAATTGCTGAATATTTGTATCAAAAATATGGCTTAAAGGTACCGAATACCAATGGCGTGCTTGACAGGCTTGAGGAGCCAAGCCCCGAGGAATTAGAGGATAGCTTTTTAAAGTATGAGGGTCCTGTGAAGCACCCGCGTGCGGAGGAAACCGCATTTAAGATTGACGGTAGCCCCGAGGCTGACGGGTTCAGAACCAACACCACATTTATTTTAGACGCTGCCCAGGTTGCAGCCGAGGCTAAAAAATATGGGGTGACGGTTACTGCCTATTTTGTCGCACTGCTTATTTACACAAATATGCACCTGCAAAGACATCTTGTTAAAAATCCAAAAAGGCATAAGCCCTTAAAGATTTTAATACCCGTTAATTTGCGTAAGCTTTTCCCATCCAAATCGCTCAGAAATTTCGTTTTGTATGTAACCCCGGGAATTGACCCAAGATTTGGGGATTATGAGTTTGGGGAAATCTGCAAGAGCATTTACCACCAAATGAATTTGGATATAACGCCAAAGAAAATGAGCGCGCGCATTGCAACCAACGTAGGAAACGAGAAGTCTATGATTTTAAAGCTTGCCCCGCTTTTCCTTAAAAATATGGTTATGAAGCTTGTTTTCAATGCGGTGGGGGAGAAAAAATCAACATTTACCTTGTCCAATTTGGGTGTGGTTAATGTGCCGCCCGAGATGGCAGAGCATATTACACGTATGGACTTTTTGTTAAGCGTGCAATCAAGAGCGCCGTACAATAGCGCAATTATTACCTATGGGGACAAGATGTATTTGAATATTATCAGAAATATTAAGGAAAGCGTGCTTGAAAGAGAGCTTTACCAAACCTTTAAGGAATTAGGACTTAAGGTTGTGGCGGAGAGTAACACACGTACAAACAGGGAAAGGAGAAAATAATGTTTTGTATTAACTGCGGAATAGAGTTAAGTGACGGGCAAAAGATTTGCCCTATTTGCCAAACAAGAGTTTATCACCCTGACCTGAAAAAATCAGAGGCGCTGCCAACATATCCGAGAAAAGCCTTTAAAAGCGAGGAAATTAATATAAGGGGACTTTTGTTTGTAATTACCCTTTTGCATTTGATTCCCATAATATTTGCAATTATTTTAGACTATAACTTAAATAATGCATTTGACTGGACGGGATATGTTGTAGGCGCGGTTTTGCTTATTTACGTGTGTGCCGTTTTGCCAATGTGGTTTAAACGGGCAAACCCTGTAATTTTCACCCCCTGCGCCTTTTTTGTAGCTATTGTATACCTTTGGTATATCAATTTTTCCGTTGAGGGGGATTGGTTTTGGAGCTTTGCATTTCCTGTTTCCTTGGGCGCGGCGGTTATTACAACAGCCTTGGTTACACTTTTAAGGTACGTAAAAAAGCACAGGCTTTATATTGTCGGAGGCGCATTTATCTTGACAGGAGTTTTAATTGTTTTTATTGAATTTTTCCTGCACCTTACCTTCGATTTCAAGCACGATGGCTTTATCTGGTCCTTGTACCCCTTGGTTTTCTTAGCCGTTATCGGTATCGGCTTAATTGTCATTGAAATAGTAAAGCCGTTTAAGGAGTCATTAAGGAAGATATTTTTCTTATAAAATTACAAATACAAAGGCAGGGGATTTTCCTCTGCCTTTGTTACATTTAACATAAACGTATTGAATTTGAACTTTTTATGTGCTAAAATGAAATTGCGACGCAACTTAATATTTCTATGTATGGGGATACTATGCCTATTTGGTATACTCCATTTTTACTGTACATAGAAACAGGTTGCGTCGTGGCAATTGGAGCATACATTAGGGAATACGCTCCGGTTGGAGCGTATTTTTTTATTTTAGGAGGAAGTATGAAAAGGCTATTAATTATTTTGATTTGCTTGTTGACTATGGTTACTTTAATAGCTTGTGATTCAACAGAGGGACCACAGGGTGAGCAGGGACCACAGGGCGAGCAGGGACCACAGGGCGAGCAGGGACCACAAGGCGGGCAAGGACCACAGGGAGAACAAGGACCTCAAGGAGAAACCGGACAGGATGGAGCTGACGGCAAGGATGGAGTTGGAATTGAAAAAATTGAAAAGCTTTCAACAGTCGACAATGTGGACCTCTATCAAATTACATATACCGATGGCAGAACCACTATGTTTACGGTTACCAACGGCTTAAATGGACAGGACGGAAATGATGGTAATGATGGAATTGACGGTGAAGATGGAAAAGATGGAATCGGCATAGCCGAGGTTGATATCACCGATGACGGTGAGCTTGTAATTTTGCTTTCCGACAATCAGTCAATTAATCTTGGCAAGGTGGTTGGTTCAAACGGTAAGGATGGCACAGACGGAAGTGACGGCAAGGATGGCAAAGACGGCACCGATGGAGTTGGAATAGAAAGCGTAAAGATAGATGAGAACGGAAACCTTATAATTGTTCTTACAAACGGAACTGTTATAGACCTTGGCAACATCAAGGGAGCCGATGGTACAAATGGTGAAGACGGCAAAGACGGTGTTGACGGAGAAGACGGAATTTCCGTTACTAAGGCCGAGATAAACTCTGATGGCGAGCTTGTATTCTATTATTCTAATGGAACAAGCACAAATCTTGGCAAAGTAGTTGGCGCTAACGGTAAAGATGGTGCTAACGGAACAGACGGTAAAGACGGCACAAACGGTACCGATGGCAAAGATGGTAAAGATGGTACCGATGGTGTTGGTATTCAAAATGTTAAGATAGATGAAGATGGTAATCTTTCTGTTATTCTAACAAGCGGAACAATCATTGACCTTGGAAATATTAGGGGTTCACAGGGAGAGAAGGGCGAAGACGGAATTTCCGTTACTAAGTCCGAGATAAACTCTGATGGCGAGCTTGTTCTTTATTATTCTAACGGAACAAGCACCAATCTTGGTAGGGTTGTCTGCACTAATGGTGATGATTGTTTAGGCGGCAATTATGGCGAAAGCGGAAAAGATGGTAAAGACGGCGTTGGCATCCAAACTGTTAAAATTGATGATGGTAAGCTCATTGTCACATTAACAAACGGAACGATAATCGACCTTGGAAATATCAAGGGCGCTGACGGTAAAGACGGCGAAGACGGCAAAGACGGCAAGGATGGAGTTTCCGTTACTAAGTCTGAGATAAATGCTGACGGTGAGCTGATACTTTACTATTCCAACGGAACAAGCACCAATCTTGGAAAAGTAGTTGGTACTAACGGCAAGGATGGAGCAAACGGTACTAACGGAACAGACGGCGAGGACGGAAAAGACGGCAAAGATGGCACTGACGGTGTTGGTATTCAAGCTGTTAAAATTGATGATGAGGGCAAGCTTGTTATCACACTCACAAACGGAACAATAATCGACCTTGGCAACATAAAGGGCGCTGACGGTAAAGACGGCGCAGACGGAGTAGATGGAGTTTCTGTTACTAAGTCTGAGATAAATGCTAACGGCGAGTTAGTTCTTTACTATTCCAACGGAACAAGC